>DASPJG010000595.1:0-3327 GCA_035628755.1 Pyrinomonadaceae bacterium | reverse complement strand
GCGAGCGGCAACTTGAGCGTGCGCGCCGGAAGCGTCGCGCCGAAGATGCTCGAAGTCGGCTCCTGCTCGCCCGTGACGAGTTGGTTGATGACGTTGATGAGCCGCGCCGTGTCGAGTTCGGGGTTGAGACGGTTGAGCGTGCCCGGCTGCACGAGTCCGAGTTGCGGGTTGCTCGGGTTGAGCAGTTGCAGCCGCCCTAAATCGTTTTCGAGGCCGCCGAGGAGGTTGCCGAGGCCGCCGGAGAAGTTGACCGTCAGGAAACTGGGATAGACGTTTCTGGACTGGCTGACGACCGCGCCGAGAATCTGGTCGTAGAAGATTCCGTAACCGGCGCGGAAGATCGTGAGCCGGTCAGCCCCGAACAGGTTGGGCGCGTAGGCCACGCCGAGGCGCGGGGCGAAGTTGGAGCGGTCGGGGTCGAAGATGCGTCGGCGTCCGCCGAGGAACTCGCGCAGCCCCGGCACTTCGCTCAGTTCGGGAGCGTCGAAAGAATTCTCGATGCGCCGCCGCCGCTCGCCCGGCGGCGTGTTGTACTCGTAACGCAGGCCGAAGGAGAGCGAGAGGTTTTGCCGGATGCGCCACGTGTCCTGCCCGAAGAAGTTGTACTGGTAGAGGCGCAGCCCGATGTCGGATTCGCGCGTCGCCAGCGTTTGGAAGAAGCCGCTCGCAGCCCCGGCGGCGGCGAGGTCAACGGCGTTGATGAAACCGCCCTCAGCCCTGACCTCGCCTTCCGGCGAGATGGTGATGTTGGGCGCGCCGTTGAAGGTGATGAGCGGGCGGGCGTTGCGCGGCAGGTCGCTATTGAGTTCGGTGCGGCGGATGTCCGTGCCGAAAGCGAGGCTGTGCGCGCCCGCGCGCAGGGTCAGGGTGTCGGCGATCTGGTAAGTGTTATTGACGCGTTGCTGCGGGAAGTTGAACACGTCAACGCCGAGCGGGCTGAAACCCGCGATGGTCACCTGCCCGACCGGCCCCAGTTCGTCTTCGGTTGTCAAGCCGATCGAGCCGTAAACGACCTCGCCCGTGTTGGGAGTGAAGGGAGAGTCAGGCAGCGTGCCGTTGACGATGTAAGGCGCGTTGAGGAGAAAGGGGACGTTCGGCAGGCGCGAACTCGGAACTTGAAATGTGGTGTCGCGCACCTCTGCGAAGTTGAGGCTCGTGCGACCGTAGGAAAGGCGCACCTGATTGAAGACGGGGCGCGTTGAATCGGGGCGGCTCAGTTCGCTGTTCAAGTAGAAGGAGTTGTTCTGCGTGCGGACGCGCGGCTTGAGCGTCGAGAAGATCGCGCCGCCCGTGACGGGGATGAAGCGCGAGTCCTCCGTGAAGTTATAGCGTTCGGTGATGGTCTGCTCACGCCCGCCGAGTTTGAAGTTGCCGTCAACTTTGACTGAGGCGATAACGCCGCGCCCGCCCGACGGGAGCGACTGCGTGAAGGTGTTTGCGCCGTAGATGCCGCGCGGGTTGTTGGGGAAGGGGAAGAGACTGAAAATGGCGTCGCCGTCAACGCTGGTGGGGAAGGCGCGGAAGGGATCGCTGGGGTCGATCAGTCCGAGCGGGAGGCCGGATGCGCCCGTGCCGCCGAAGCCGCGCTCCTCTACGGTCGGCACGGCGAAGCTCTCCTCGCGCGTGGCGTTCGTGCGCGTGCCTTCGGTGGAGATGAAATAAAATATGCGCTCGCGCTTGAGCGGGCCGCCGAGCACGAAGCCCGCCTGCCCGAGCGTGAACGAATCCTCGCCGCCGCTCTCGTTGCGCACGATGAGCGGCTGATTGTCGAGCAACACCGGCTGGTTGTTTCCGGCGCGGAGCGCGAACGCGTCGTTGCCGAAGGAGGAATCGAAGATGTTGCGTGCGTTGAGCTGGCTGGTGTTGAGAAATCCGTAGAGCGTGCCGTGGTGCTCGCTCCCGCCCGACTTCGACACCGCGTTGACCTGCGCCCCGATGTTTCTCCCGAACTGCGCCGGAGCCAACAGCGTGATCGCCTGATACTCCCTGATCGATTCAATCGGCTGCGGCACGAGCGAGACGAACCCCTGCCGCCTGACGCCGATGTCTTCATCGTTATTGTCCGAGCCGTCCACGGTGAAGTTGTTGGCGCGCGAGCGCAGGCCGTTGACGGAGAACTGACCCGCCGACCCGACTCCCGCCCCGATGCCGGGGCCTGCGACCGAGCCGAGCGTTTGCGGCGGCGGGGCGACGCCGGGCAAGAGCAAGGTTAATTCGTCGAAGGTACGGGTGAAGGTGCTGGAGCCGAGCGGGAGGGTGGAGACCTCTTCCTCGGTGAACGCGCCGCCCTGTCGTGCGTCGGCGGCGTTGACCCGCGCGCGAACGTCCGTGTCCACTTCGGTCTGCGGCAACGGCGTGGGCGTCGGTGAAGTCGGCGCGACGGCTGGCGCGGGGTCGAGTGCGACGGGCACGGGGACGACTTCGCCCGTGCGCGTGATGAAGAGACGCTGGCGCACTTCTCTGGTCTGGAAGCCGGTGGCCGAGACGCGAATGATGTAGATGCCGGGCGCGAGCAGCCCGGCGTAGAAACGGCCACGCGAGTCTGAGGTCTTCGGGATCGCCTGCCCGGTCTGCTGGTTGATGATCTGGACAGCCGCGCCGGGGATGATCGCGCCCGTCTGGCTGTTGGTCACCGTGCCCTCGAACGCCCCCGTCACCGTGTCCTGCGCGTAACTCGTCGGGATGACAGTCCCGCTAGGGGCGACGATGCCGAGCAACAACAAACAGGTGATAAAGACGCTCATGATGGCGCGCCCGCCTCGCATCGAGAAGCGATCAAGCGCATCGGCGCGGTTGCGCCTGTGGGGGATGTGGGACATTTGGAATACCTCTGTAGTCGAAGAATTAGGAACGAGGATTTAAGAGAGTTGTTGTGTCAGGTGACTCGCAAGGAAGGCGGCGGTCTGACACGCTTTCTGTAAAGTTGTCATCGCGCAGCTTAACTAACATTGAACGCGGCGGCGCGTCAATAGCGACCGGGAATTTATTCGAGTTCGCCGCGTCGCGGACGCGCCGAAACGGAAAACGGGAGGCTCGACGAATGAGCCTCCCGTTTCGCTTTCGCCCGCTTGCCGCCCGCGTTTAGCGGTAGACGTTTTCGCCGCGGTGCGTTTTGAATTCGTTCTCGAAGTATTCGGCGTCTTCATCCGAGCGCGCGTTGACGCCCATCACGATGCCGCCGTTGCGGACGCCATCGTCATAGACTTTCGCCCGATCTTCGGGGATGCCCGAACCGATGAGCGCGCCGATCAGCCCGCCGGTCGCGCCGCCCGCGCCCGCGCCCGCAAGCGCAGCCGCCAAAGGCCCTGCCACGACCAGCCCCAAGCC
>DASPJG010000594.1:0-2034 GCA_035628755.1 Pyrinomonadaceae bacterium | reverse complement strand
GTCGAGGCCTACGAAAAACTCGCCGAAGAGGGTGTCCGGGCGCGCGTCGTCAGCATGCCTTCATGGGAAATCTTCGAGCATCAGGACGAGGCTTATAAGGAACGCGTCCTGCCACAGGGCGTTCGGGCGCGCGTCGCCGTGGAACAGGCGGGCACGTTCGGCTGGCGTCGCTACGTCAACAGCAACGAGGCCATCGTCGGCATGAAAACTTTCGGCGCGAGCGCGCCGCTCAAAGAGTTGACGAAAAAATTCGGCTTCACGGTCGAGAACGTGTTGGACACCGCGAAACGCGAGATGGATAAATACAAAGGTTAGAGATCGGAAAAAGATAAAGGCGGGATTACGACTGGCCGGTGAGCGGCCAGCCAGAGGCCGGTAAAATTGAGCTTGCTAAGCCTCGGCCTCCAACCTCTGATCTCTGCGACGAAGGAGCGAAGCGATGAGTAATACTCTGGTTGAAATCATGAAGATGGGGCAATCCATCTGGTACGACAACATCCGGCGGGCGATGCTCGCCAGCGGCGATCTCCAGAAGAAGATCGAGGAGGACGACCTGCGCGGCGTGACCTCCAACCCGACCATTTTCGAGAAGGCCATCACCGGCTCGAACGATTACGACGAGCAACTGCGCGCGCTCGTGCAGGCGGGCAAGAGCGTCTCCGAGATTTACGAAGACCTCGTCGTCGAGGACATTGGCCGCGCCGCCGACATCCTGAAACCCGTCTATGACAAGACCGACGGCGTGGACGGCTACATCAGTCTCGAAGTCAACCCCGGCCTTGCCTACAAGACGCAGGAGACGATTGACGAAGCCGACCGTCTCTTCAAGCGGCTTGGCCGCAAGAACGTGATGATCAAAATTCCGGCGGCGCAGGAGGGCTTGCCCGCCATCGAAGAGGCCATCTACCGAGGCATCAACGTCAACGTGACGATGATCTTCTCGATTGAAAACTACGAGCAGGTGGCCGAAGCCTTCATCCGCGGACTCGAACGACGCGCCGCCGAAGGCAAGCCCGTGGATCATATCGCATCGGTGGCGAGTTTCTTCGTCTCGCGCGTGGACACGGCGATTGACACAGACCTCGAATACAAAGCGCGCCACGCCGCGACGCCCGAAGAAAAAGCGCGCCTCGAAGGACTGATGGGGCGCGCCGCCATCGCCAACGCCAAGCTCGCCTACGCCAAATACAAAGAGATCTTCCACGGCGAACGCTTCGCCGCCCTCAAGGCCAAAGGCGCGCAGGTGCAGCGTCAACTGTGGGCTTCGACGGGCACGAAGAACCCGAAGTATTCGGAAGTCCTGTACGTGGACAACCTGATCGGGCCGGAGACGGTGAACACCGTGCCGCCCGCCACCTACACGGCCATCCGCGAGAAAGGCAAGGCCGCGCTCACGCTCGAAGAGGGCTTGGATGAATGCCGCACTTTGGTGCGCGAACTCGGCGAGATCGGCATTGATCTGAAAGCCGTCACGGAGAAGTTGCAGAAGGACGGCCTGAGTTCGTTCGTCACCTCGTTCGACACTTTGGCCGAGTCCATCGAGTCGAAGCGCGACGCGATTCTGTCGGGCATCAACGAGAGGCTGACGGCATCGTTGGGAAAGTATAGTGAGGCGGTCGCGGGGGCGATCAAGGAAGCGGACAAAGGCGACGTGATTCGCCGCATCTGGCGCAAGGACGCCGCGCTCTGGAAGTCGGAAGAGGCGCACCAGAAGATCATCAAGAACGCGCTCGGCTGGCTGACCGTGCCCGACATGATGATCGGCGTCGAAGACGACCTCGTGCAGTTTGCGGATCGCATCCGCAACGTGCGCGAGTTCAAGCACGCGATGGTGTGTGGCATGGGTGGCTCGTCGCTCTGCCCGGAAGTGTTGCGCCAGACCTTCGGCAAGCAGGAGGGCTACCCCGAACTGCTCGTCCTCGATTCCACAGACCCCGACGCCTTCTCGGACATCGCCGACCAGATAGACATCACCAAGTGCCTCTTCATCATCTCCTCGAAGTCGGGCACGACGACCGAGCCGCTCGTCTTCTA
>DASPJG010000593.1:0-3332 GCA_035628755.1 Pyrinomonadaceae bacterium | reverse complement strand
GGCCTTTCATGACCACCTCCGTCGGCATGGGCGCGCACCCTCGAACCAGCGACGGCCACATCTCCAAACCGCCGCCGGAACGCGTCAGCGACCCTGCCGCCGTCTGAACGGCCACGCGTTCACTCAAACGACAGGCGCGGGGAAACTTTTACTTTGCGGGAATCAACTGTGACGAGACCGTGGACAACAAAGCAGGGCGTGCGCGCCGTCCGGCGCGTGCTCGCCGCGTTATGTTTGTTGTACGTCGTCTCCCCGGCGGCGACGGCAACGGCGGCGAAGGACGGATGGGTCGGCGTGCGCTCGCCTCATTACCTGCTCGTAGGCGACACGACCGAAAGCGAGATCAGAGAAGTCGCGATCAGGTTCGAACAGTTCCGCAAAGCCTTCTCGCAACTCTTCCCCGCCTCGGGCTTGAGTTCCTCCGTCCCGACGACCGTGGTGGTCTTCAAAGATTTCGATTCGTACAAACAGTACCGGCCTCTCTATCAAGGCAGGCCGACCGAGTTCATCAGTTATTTCCAATCGGGTCTCGACATCAACTACATCGCGCTGCCGCTCGACAGGGATCGCGAAAGCCTCTATGTCAAACTCTTCCACGAGTCCGTCCACCTGCTGCTCGACAGCCGGGCGCGCCGCATCCCCGATTGGCTCAACGAAGGGCTGGCGCAGTATTTCAGCACTTTCGAGTTCGACCTCGCCGCAAACAAAAACATCCTCGGCAAGCCGGTCGCGGGCAATCTCGCGCTCCTGCGTAAGAACAGGCTGCTCCCCCTCGCCAATCTCTTCGCCGTGGATCGCGCGTCTGCCGACTACAACGAGAGCGAACGCAACGGCATCTTCAACGCGCAATCCTGGGCGCTGGTTCATTACCTGTTGACCGCCGACAACGGGCGACGACAGCTTCAACTCCTGCGCTTCATCGAGCTGACGGCGGCGGGCGCGCCGTTCGAGAAGAGTTTTCGCCAGTCGTTCAAAGTCGGCTACGAGACGATGGAAGAGGAATTGAGAGAATACGTCCGGCGCGAAAACTATCGCGTGCGGAACACGCAGTTGGAAGATCACCTGAGCGTCGTGGCCGAACTGGAATCACTATCGTTGACGAGCGCGGACGCACACTATTTTCTCGGCGACCTGCTCCTGCACATCAACCGTTACGACGACGCGGCCAGAGAACTCCAAAAGGCCATCGCCCTCAATCCGGGTTCGGCGATAGCTCACGCTTCGCTCGGCATGGTGCGCGTGCGGCAGAGGCAGGGAGCGGAGGCGCGGCGTCTGCTCCGGCACGCCACGAGTCTTGAGCCTGACAACTACCTCACGCATTACTACTACGCCTACGCGCTCAGCCGCGAAGAGATGGGCGAGGAGCAGGAGATCACGGCTTACGAAGCCGGGGCGGCACAAACCATGCGCCATGCGTTGCGGCGCGCGATTGCCCTCAAGCCCGGCTTCACCGAATCCTATCGCCTGCTCGCTTTCATCAATCTGGTGACGGGCGAGCAACTCCCCGAAGCGGTCGAGTTACTGCGGCAGGGACTCAAACTCTCGCCGGGACGACCCGACCTCACGTTCATCCTCGCGCAGGTCTATCTCCGCATGAAGGAGACGGACGCCGCCCGCGCAACCCTCCAACAACTCCTCAACAGCGGCGCGAACGCGCGCCTCCGCGCACGCGCTCAAACCCTCCTCGACCGGATGAAGACCGAAGGCGCGACGCGATAGTTACGTGAATGCCAAACCGTGTCACACCATGAGACAAAGGGGCGCGGGCAATGTCTCACCATGAAACACCTCGATGCCTGACCGCCAAGCGTGAATCGGCCTGCACATGGCTTTTACGCGCCGCGCCGCCTGCGGCACGAGGCTTGCACTAAGACTCACCGCTGCCAGAACGAACGCGGAGCGCACACACTACCGCATGTTGCTTCGCGATATACACTCACGTTACGCGTCCTTAAAAGCCACGGCCAAAATGCCGTCGTCTTTTGTCACACACGTAACTTGTATCCCGCATAGAACGGAACTTCAGCAGCAATTTTAACGACCCAAGTCGGCCAACACGCGTTGCGGGACACCGGAGTGTCCCGGACAAATGCTTCATGCGTTCGGAGAGACGACCCACGCCTTCGGACATGTGCGGTGTGACGGCCAACTTGCGTCGCAGCAAAAGCCCCCTTGTTACGCGGGAGGAAATGGGCTGCGTTCGCGCCTCGCTTGGAACGGCGGCGCAGCCAACTTCCCCCGACAGACATAAACCTCTACTCATTCTTAAGGAGACTGACTCGAAATGAATTTCAATCTTGCGACCCCTCATGCCGCCCGCAAATCCGGCATGCTCGCCCTGCTCGTCACCGGCCTGTTGTTCTTGGCGGCTGCCGCCCAGACCAACGCGCAGACTGCCCCCTCCGTCCCGGTTTCACATCCGCCGACGGCTGATGCCGCCGTCTACGAGGTCGAGGGCAAGATCACGGCTTACGACCGCATCAACCGCACGATGACGGCCAACGGCATCACCTTCAGCATCCCCTCGACGCTGCTCATCAAGACGGAAGACCTCGACGCGACCGTCGGCAACATCACGTTTGACGCCCTGACCGACCCGTTGGCCGAAGCGTCGCGCTCGATCATCGGCGGCTCGGTGACTTCGCTCGGCAACACCACGACCACCACGACCGCCACCGAAACCCGCATCTCCTTCGTGGCGACTTCGGTTTACGTCGAGTTTGCCGAGAACGTCCTCGCCGGCACGCTCAGCGACATCAATCTCAGCGACAACTCGTTCCGCGTCAACGGCGTGACGATTCGCATGAACGCCGACCCGCGCTTCCCGCACAAGCTGCTTGATGCGGGCGGCAACCCGATTGCGCTCAGCAATCTCTCCGGCTTCGAGGGCACGCTCGTCTCGGTCGAGGGCTACTTCGATGCGACGCAAAACGTTCTCTACGGCGTCACCGTCGAGACCGAAGTCATCACACAGCAGCCGGGCAAAGACGGCGTCGCCATCACGGGTGCGGAAGGACGCACGGACAACAGCGAACTGCGCGTGAACGGCATCAACACCCGCAACTCGCAGGGCGCGTTCGCCACCAGCGTCAGCGTCCACGCGGGCGGCCTGAACACCACGGCCACGGGCTGCGCCGGGCCGCGCCTCGGCGGAGCGAATGTCAACCAGACGGACGGTAGCTGGTCGTTCCGCCAGCGTCCCGCTCCGACCATCCCGACCAAGGTTTGCGCGGTTTCCCCGCTCGGCGGCGTCGCCGAACGCGCCGTCGACATCAGGAACTAACCCGGACACCACACGGCGACCACGCGTCGCCCACACACACGAAGGCCGT
>DASPJG010000592.1:0-4308 GCA_035628755.1 Pyrinomonadaceae bacterium | reverse complement strand
TTTGCGTGCGGCGAAGGCGCGCACGCGCGAGGCATTGGAAGAGGCCATCAAACAGGCCATCGCAAGGGTCACGAAGTCGGACGCTCGCGCATGGTTCAAACACTGCGGCTATGTCTTACACTGAATCGAAAACCGCTCTAATCTTCGTGAGACTGGTCACCAATGCCTCCCTTCAGCGCATTAGGAATATGCATAGCCATTGTGCGCAATATCTCGCCGGTCTCAACATTCCACCTCAAACCATACGCCGACCCGTGGATGGACTGCCCTCCACGCCTGTCGCGCTCACTCTAAATATTTAGAGTCGCATTATCCTCTCACGCCTCGCAGCCAATCAGCCCGACGACCTGCCACGCGGCATGATGATCGGCGCGGGCAGCATCCAGAGAGAGCGGCTCCTTCAGGAGCGGATCAAAGAGAACGCCATCAGCCACGACGGCGTAGTGGCGCGCCCAGTAGCGCCCCATCTCCGGACGGACGACACAGACGATGGAAGCGGCGGCGGGGAAAGCGAAATCTTTCAACGTCGTCTGCCCGTCGAACTCTCGGAGCGTCCATAGGCGTCCGGTGATCTTGAACAGGGCGTGCAGGATCTCGCCGTACCAGAGGCCGTGTATGAAGAAGTCCGCGGCGACCGACTCGAGCACGCGCTCGTAGGCCACGCCCGCCACCATCGCGATGGTGGCCGCCCCGCAGTCCGCCCAGCGCCTTTGCCTGATGTGAATTATGTTCTGCATTAAACTCTCGTTATCTCCTCTTCTGTTCGACGTTCCAGCCGCCTTCAACTCTGACGAGCCGGAGGGTGATGTTCAGCCCCTTGTAGGTGCAGGCGATTGAAATTGCGCGCGCCGATCTCGACGCCTTCGACAGACGGCAACTTCACGGCGCGCTCCGCTCCGTCCGGCATCTTCATGAACAACTTCTGCGTGTAAGGCGGGTTGCGCTGCTTTCTCATTCTCATTTTTCAACCTGTCCCCGGCACCCGGCGCAGTTCTTCGGATCAGCGGTCAGCGCCAGCTCGTATCGGAGTTTGCCGAAAGCGCGCTGGCGGCGGCAAGCGGAGATGCGCCCGGCGAAGTAATGCCGCTTGTGAGAACTCCCATTGTACGCCCAGCCTTTGACCATGATCACTTTCAAGCTTTGACACGGCCTGATCTGAAACAGCCGTCGTATGCCGGCTAAGTTGCTGCGCCATCATCGGTTGCAGGGACGTGCGCGGTGCGCGCCACTGTCGGTTCCGTAGAAGCCCTGTATAAGCTGCCGGGAGAGGAGCCGCTGCTTTCCCAGTGCAGTTCTTCCTGCGCATCGGCCCCTTCTCG
This sequence comes from Pyrinomonadaceae bacterium, assembly GCA_035628755.1. GTDB lineage: Bacteria > Acidobacteriota > Blastocatellia > Pyrinomonadales > Pyrinomonadaceae > JAIVJZ01. The sequence continues at coordinate 2,989 of DASPJG010000592.1, read as the reverse complement.
CCGTGGTCGTTCGAGTTCTTCATCTAGGCAAGGGTGGGAGCATTTCACAACTCCCTTTAGCCGTCCCTCGGGCGTGTTCCCCGACGGATAGAACAATCCTTTGCCTTCGCAATCGGGACAGGCGCTCGTGTCCCGCTCGGGCGCGCGGGCTATGGCTTGTTTCTCTAGTACCCGGCGGCGGCTGAGATAAACAGCATCGTAGGTGCCTCTGCGCGCCTCGGAAGTCATCGCATACCGGTCAGGCTTATCGACTCCGGGCATGTTGCGCGCGATGCGGATGCGTTCCTCGTCGCAGAGCTTTGACTTGTGGGGGGTCGAACACACACACGCCTTGCGTTCGTTGCCGTTGGTCAGGGCGCTCGCCGCTAGCGCGGCGGTGTGTGTGTTCAATGGTTGGTTCAGTACTGCGTCCGTTGGTACTGCTGAAGTCATTAGATAAGAGTTTATTCTTCTACCTAGATGGTTACGTCGAACATGCCCGATTGCTATGAGAAATAAACCGGACGCGATAACTTTTTCTTGACGGTTGAGAATAGCGTGGGGTATGGTGCGTGGATGGTAAAGGAACTTTCCACATCTGAAGTTGCCGGGCGACTAGGGGTCAGTGCGATCACCGTGCGCCTCTGGTGCCGCCGCAGACTGTTCAAAAATGCCCGTGAACTGCCCACGCCACGCGGGCCGGTCTGGGTCATTCCGATTACGGACCTTGAGGGCTTCAAAGCACCGAAGCTCGGCAGGCCCAAGAAGGGATCCGCTCCGGCTGCTGATGAGCCAGAGGAGAAAGCTGCATGAAGACTATCGTCTTTTCAAACCATAAAGGCGGGGCGGCGAAGACGACGACGGCATTCAACGTCGCGATCAATCTGGCCATGCAAGGGAGTCGTGTGCTCGCCGTCGACATGGATCCGCAGGGCAACATGTCCGTCGCCATGGGTGCCGATCTTGAGGAACTGGAAATCAACCGGCGCACCTCGCACCGAATGATGCTCGACCAGAATGCCGAGATGTCGAACTTCCTTCTACGCGCGCGACCACGCCTCGATTACATCCCTTCCTGTGTCGACTTTGACGCCAAAGGACTGATCGAGACTTTCAACATCTCGCGCGACCTGCTGCTCCGAAACCGCTTGCTTGAGGTCAGCCGCGCCTATGACTATTGCGTTATCGACACAGCGCCAAACCTCGACGCCCCGACGATTAACGCGCTCGCGCTCTCGGACATGACGATCATCCCGGTGGACAGTTCTCACTTCGCCCTCGTTGGTCTCCGGCAGATGCTCAAGACCCTGACAGCTATACGCCGGGCCTACGTGCCAAAGATGATGTTCATGGGGCTCTCGACGAAATTTAAACCTCGCGGTGTGGTTGATCGCGGCATTCGGGAGCAACTGAGGACGATCTTCAAGACGAACCTCTTCGAGACCACGATTCCCGATTCGGCTTCGGTCGAAAAAGCGACGGCAGTGGGAAAAGCCGTGATAGAAACTGAAGTTCACTCCCCTGCCTCTATTGCCTTCTTCAATTTGACCAACGAGATCAGAGAGAGATTTAACGATGAAAAAGTCGGACCGGAATTTATTGCAGGAGAGACTTCTCAAACTCGCACAGCCCTCAGCGAAAGCGGAGCCAGCACCGGACGCGACTGACGAGATTAGTCACCTTTTCGGCGGAAACTTGGAATTGCCAACCGGGTCGGCTTCAATTCCTAAAACGCCGGGCACCAAGGCTGACCCACCCCAACCAATACCATCCCCAACCATCCCCAACCATCCCCAACAAAACATAGCTCCGGCGCGTGACTTCAATCGCCGCGCAAACTCACTAGAGCGTGACGCTCTACCTGCTGGCCTCTTCCCCGGCTCAAGTAAAAAGATTTACGACGCTTTGTACTTGCGTACGCGCGGAGCGGTACAACCGCGATCTGCCGTACGTGCCACCAAACGCGCGCTGATGGACTGGTCAGGCATTCGGAACGTCAAAACTGTAGAGACGCACATGCGGTATTTGATTGCCGTCGGCCTACTGGAGCGTACGGGCGATAACGGTGACCGGGAAGGATTCACATACTCAGTTCGGTTACCAGAAGAGACACCCACCCCAACCAACACCATCCCCATCCCACCCCAACCATCCCCCTCCATTACCGACACCAACCAAAGATCGGTGGTGGAGAGGGGCCAAAAAACGGTAGTGGTTGGGGTGGGTCAAACGTCTGAAAACATTGACACTTCTGGCACTGCTAAGACTTCTTTTAAGACTAAAGAGGAAAATTCTGATGATGACGCTCCCGCGCATCAGCTTGCTGCCAGAATGATGGATGCCGAGAGAGAACTGACGGGTAAGGTCTCGACGAGCGCCGAGCGATGGGATGAGCTGGCCGAATTGCTTATCACCGAACTCAAAATTGCTGCCGGGCGCACAACCATCTCGAACGTGCCGGCATTCCTGACTGAACACCTGCGTCGCAGATTGTGGAAGGTGGATAAGAAGCGGGCTACTGAGATCGCGACCGCTGCTAGGGAGGTGGAGCAGGGGATTCAGGCAAGACTCAGCGATGAAGAGCGGCGCGCCTGCCCGGACTGTGCTGGGACGGGCTTTTGGTACCCAGAGGGCTCAGACAAGGGCGTTGCTAAATGCTCACATCTAAAACTCGAGTCTGTCCCTCCCAAGAAATAAATAGTCCGAATATTTACGGTAAGCACCTTCTAGAAAGGTTATGTTCTCTTGAATTATGACCCAATGTTTTTTCGCCCACGCCTTTTCAATATTTGTTTCACACAAGGTTCCACATCTGTTATTTCAGCCCTAACAGGAATTAAAAAACGGTGTTAGTTATCGGATAGTGTAATTCCGATAATACGAATTTTATGAACAACCTAAACGATGGTTTCTATTCAGCTATCGCGTAAAGGCGGGCAAACAAAGGTGATTTGGGCGAGATAAGGGCGTCATAGAGAGAGCGTACACCTTCTCCTTTCCTGATGCCAGC
>DASPJG010000591.1:0-3148 GCA_035628755.1 Pyrinomonadaceae bacterium | reverse complement strand
AACAACCCCTTCCCGAGCAACTTCCCCGTGCCGCTCCCCGACACCGCGCTCGCCTTCCAGCGCGACCTGCGCACGGCCTACATGCAGCACTGGAACTTGAACGTCCAGCAACAACTGGGCGGGAGCCGCGTGCTCGAAATCGGCTACGCCGGGTCGAAGGGCACGAAACTTCTGACCGCGCGCGACATCAACCAGCCGCGCCCCTCCACCCTCCCCTTCGTCCTGCGCCCCGTCGCGCAGTTCGACGACATCAACCTGATCGAGTCGCGCGGCAACTCCAACTACCACAGTTTGCAGGTGCGTCTCCAGCAGCGGCTCACACGCGGTCTCGCACTTCTGTCGTCTTACACCTACGCGAAATCCATTGACGATGCCTCGAACTTTTTCACGAGCGCGGGCGACCCCAATTTCCCGCAGGACAGCCAGAACCTGCGCCTCGAACGAGGCCGCTCGAACTTCGACGTGCGCCATCGTCTCTCCACCAGCTTCTCCTACGAACTGCCCTTCGGGCGTGGCCGCCGCTTCCTCGACGGCGGCGAGGGCTTCCTGACGACGCTCGTCTCCGGTTTCCAGTTCAACGGCATCGTCACGCTGCAATCGGGTCGCCCGTTTACCGTCGCCTTACTCTCGGAAATCGACAACAGCAACACCGGACGCTCCACGCTCGGCTTCGGCGCGAACGACCGCCCGAACGTCGCGGGCGCGCCCGCCGCGTCCAATCGCACGCCGGAGCGTTGGTTCAACACGTCGGCCTTCACGTTCCCCGCCTTCGGCACGTTCGGCAACGCCGGGCGCAACATTCTCGACGGCCCCGGCTACCAGAACGTCAACGCCTCGCTCCTCAAGGACACGCGGCTCTCCGAACGCGTGAACCTCCAACTGCGCCTCGAAGCCTTCAACCTCTTCAACCATCCGAACTTCAATCTGCCGGATAACTTCCTCGGCTCGCCCACGTTCGGCCAAATTCTCTCGGCGCGCGACCCGCGTCACTTGCAGTTCGGGGCGAAGCTATTGTTTTGAACCTCAAACTAAACAGAACGGAGACCACCAATGGCAGGCAAACTCACAGACGCCGACTACGTTGCGGCAGCCAAGCTTCTCAAGTGTGACGTGGCGACGATCAAGGCTGTGGCGGAAGTCGAAAGCAGCGGCGACGGCTTTCTCTCGGACGGGCGGGTGAAAATCCTTTTCGAGGGGCACTGGTTCTACAAGTACACCAAGGGCGCATACGCCCAATCGCACCCGACCATCTGCTATCGCAAATGGACGACCGCCTTTTACACGAAGGGCAAGAACGCGGACGTGCGCGGGGCGGGCGAACTGGCGCGGCTCAACGAGGCGATGGCGTTGAATCGCACCGCCGCGCTGCTCTCGGCCAGCTACGGGAAATTTCAGATCATGGGATTCAACCACGCCATCTGCGGTTTCGTTAAAGTGGACGACTTCTACAAGGCGATGCAGGTCAGCGAGGGCGAGCACCTCAACGCTTTCTGCAACTACGTTAAAAGCAACGCCCTCGACGACGAACTGCGCAACCGCCAGTGGGCGGCCTTCGCGCTCCGCTACAACGGCGTCGAGTACAAGAAGAACAAATACGATGTGAAGCTGGCCGCCGCCTACAAGAAGTATTCACAACAGTAAGAGCGACGCCCCCGCCGCCCCCACGGAGAGGCGCGCTGTATGATTGCGTGCGTAAAAAAGCGTCGCCCGCGTCGAAGGACGCGGGCGACGCTTTTTCATGGCGCGGCTCTCGCGGGTGAAGATCGCCGGACAGGGTTTATTCCGCGAGGTTGTAAGCGGCCATCTCGCTGCCGTTGCGCACGAGCAGGCGGCCATTCGCCAGCGCAGGCACGTTCCACGTCTTGCCCGTGAGCGCGGCGAACTTCGTGACTTCCGCGTACCCGGCGGGGTCTGCTTTGACGAGCACGATCTCGCCCGCGTCCGTCGTGATGATCAGGTGGTTGCTGGCGAGCAGCACTTGCCCGTAGCCGTAACGCCCGCCCTTCCACTTGCGCTCGCCCGTCGCCAGATCAATGCAGGTGAGGATGCCTTCGTCGAGGCCGTAAACGTGGCCGTTGTGGACGACGGGGCTGTTGAACTTCGTCTTGAGGTTGATGTTCTCCCAGACGCTTCGGGTCGTGAAATTCCGCCCGCTCCCCTGAAGTTCGACGAGCGACGCGCCCTTGCCGTAGCCCGCCGAGATGAAGAAACGGTTTGCGCCGACGACGAGCGGCTGCGAGACGTTGATGCCCATCGACACGTCCCACGGGTGCGACCAGAGCACCGCGCCGTTGGCCGGGTCGAGACCGGCGATGCGGCTCGCCGTGACGACCATGATCTGCCGCTTGCCCGCGAGCGTGACGAGCATCGGCGACGTGTAAGAAGCGCGGTCGTTCAGCGAAGACCAGACGCGCGCGCCCGTCTGCTTGTTATAGGCGACGACGCCTTTGCCGCCCGTCCCGCCCGCCAGCACCACCACCTTGTCGTCAACGACGAGCGGCGAGGCGGCCATGCCCCATTGAATGTTCGACGCGCCGTTATCGGAGATGATGTTTTTTTGCCATTGGAGCTTTCCGGTCTTCGCGTCGAGACAGCGCAGTTCGCCCTCCGCGCCGAGCGCGTAGAGTTTTCCGGCGTCCCACGTCGGCGTCGAGCGCGGCCCGTCGCCCGTGCTGTCTGGGCTGAACGCGGCGTTCCAGCCGTGCGTCCATAGTTCGCGCCCCGTCTCGACGTTGTAGGCGACGACCACTTCCTGCGCGCGCCGTTGTTCGATGGTGTAGGCCGTGCCGTCGGCCACGACGAACGACGAGAAGCCTCCGCCCACGGGCTGCTTCCACATCGGCTTCAAACCGCCCGCAGGCCAGTTGACCTTGACCGCGCGCTCTTCGTAACGCCCGTCGCGGTTCGGCCCTCGAAAGTTCGTCCAGTAGTTGCGCGCGGACGACGCGGCGGGCGCGACCGTGTGGTTCGCGTCCTGCCCGTTCGCGTTCGCCGTCGCGTTTGCGCCGTTAGGGTCGGCGGTCGCGGGTTGTTGCGCGGCGGTTTCGGCAGTGGCGGGCGCGTTCTGGTTCGCGGCGGCTTGTTCGGCTGCGGCGGCGGGCGGCGGTTCGTTGGCGGCCAGCGCGGCCTGCTGTGCGCGGTGGCGTTC
>DASPJG010000590.1:0-4500 GCA_035628755.1 Pyrinomonadaceae bacterium | reverse complement strand
CCGACGACCGGGGGGCAGACCGCCCACGCCTTCTTCTACCCGCCGCGCAACCGCGACTTCGCCGCGCCCGACGGGGAGCGACCGCCGCTCCTCGTTAAAAGCCACGGGGGGCCGACGGCTATGGCTTCAACCACGCTCAGTCTCAACATTCAATTCTGGACGAGTCGCGGCATCGCCGTGCTCGACGTGAACTACGGAGGCAGCACCGGCTATGGTCGCGAGTATCGCCGTCGCCTCACGGACACTTGGGGCATCACGGACGTTGACGATTGCACGAACGGCGCGCGCCACCTCGCCGCCGAAGGACTCGTCGATGGGGCGCGCTGCGTCATCACGGGCGGCAGCGCGGGCGGCTACACTACGCTCGCCGCGCTCACCTTCCGAGACACTTTCAAAGCGGGCGCAAGCCACTACGGCGTCAGCGACCTCGGCGCGCTCGTCCGCGACACGCACAAATTCGAGGCGCGCTACCTCGATAACCTGATCGGCGCGTACCCCGAACGCGCAGACCTCTATCACGCGCGCTCGCCCATCAATTTCACAGATCAACTTTCCTGCCCCGTCATCTTCTTTCAGGGATTGGAAGACAAGGTTGTGCCGCCGAATCAGGCCGAGTTGATGGTGGAGGCTTTGCGCTCGAAGGGGCTGCCCGTGGCCTACGTCGCCTTCGAGGGCGAGCAGCACGGTTTCCGCCGCGCCGAGAACATCAAGCGCGCGCTCGAAGGCGAAATCTATTTCTACTCGCGCGTCTTCGGCTTTGAACTGGCCGACCCGGTCGAGCCGGTCGAGATAGAAAATCTATAACAGCTTTCGCGCGTAACGGATCAAAAGACGCAACGACGCAAGAAGCGGGAGCGGAGAGGATGTTGATAGAACACCTTCTCCGCTCCCGCTTCCTGCGTCTTGCGTTAATGAACCTGCTTATTCGAGGGTGAAATTGATCTGCTGTGATGCGCTGGTCTTCGCGCTGCGGTCATTGGCGACGAGTTTGAGCGTGTAGCGTCCCGGCGGAAAACCTGCGAGCGGAATCTGCGCGCCGTAGGGCAGGCGCGTCGTGTCGGCGACGCCCGCGGCCTGCACCGGCTGCGGCGGCGTGGCGATGATCTGCTTGCCGCCCTGTAACACCTGCATCGTGACGGTCACGTCGGGCGTGCCTGTCCGTCCCGCGTTATAGATGAACATCTGGATCAGCATGTCGGACTTGCGCGAGAACCTGCGCTCGACCGACAACGCCGGAGTCTCTCCCGGCTTGCCGGTGATTTCCGCCAGCAGCGGATTGCTGAGAGCCAACTCGCCCGGCTTGAACTTCGGTATGTCCAGCCATTGGAAAGCACTCCCGACTCGCCCCGACTTCGCATCGCGCGCGGCGACGCGCACTTGATACAGTCCCGGCGGCAGCATGTTCGGGAGCGTCGCGCCGACTCTAAAAGGCTGCTGGCTCGACTCGGCAATGTTCACCTTCTGCCCCACGCTCGTGACGGCTTTGCCCTCGCTGTTCAGCAGCGTGACATAGAAGTCCACGTCTCCGGCCTTGCCGCCCGCGCCCGGCGTGACCTCGTAGTTAGAGAGATCGGCGAAGGTGACGATCTTGTAGGTGTCGCCGCTTTCGTTGGCGTAACTCGTGTAGGCCGACACGCCGAGTTGGCGGCGCGGGAAGGCCGCAGAGATCGCCGCGCGCAGTTCGGCCTCGGAGGGCTTGAGCGCGACGCCCTTGCTGTCTTTGGCGACGACGGGCTTCGCGTCCGACGGAAGAGGCGGGGGCGGCGCGGTGTAGAAGCCGCTGCGCGAGAGCACGCGTAGGTCGGGTCGCCCTTTGAGGCCGACTTTCAAAGTGGTGAACTTCGGCTTGCCCGAATCCACAGTTGTTTGAGGCCGCCACGCCAGCACGTAATAGGCTTCGGTTTCTTTCAGGATTTTGTTGACGCCGGATTCCAGATCGTTGCGGTTGAGAATGGCGCGGCCACCCGTGTCGGCGGCGAGCGTGCGCAAAATCTCTTTGGAGGCCGCGTCGTTTGCAAAGGAGATGGTCGAAGCATCGGTCGAGGCATTAAGAGCCGAGCCGGGAGTTGAGCCGATGGCGATGTCCGAGAACACATCCTGACTGGCCGTGACGTTACCGACGGACAGACCCTTCGTGTCAACCGTGTAAATGGCGACGCCGGAGCGCGCCGCCGTGTCGATCACGCGTTGCAGGCGTTCGGTGCTGCGTGCGCCTCTCGTGTCGAGAACAAAGCCGTCGGAGATGAAGAAGAAGAGCTTGCGCCCGGGCAGCGTGCCCGCGCCGCGCGTCACGAATTCGAGCGAGCCGAGCACGCCTTCGCTGATGTCGTTGGCGTGCTGCATGATGACGCGCGCCTCGGCTTTGACCGCCATCTCAGCCGTCAACTGGCGGTTGTTCTGATCCGTGCCGGTAACCCTCGGAGCATCCACCTGACCGGGCGCGGAAGAGCGAGGCGCCGCGCTTGGCGTGTCGCTCGGAGCGCGGGTCAGACCCATGTCGTCCATGTACTCTTTCGCCTTGTAGTCGATCACGTTGCGCTGGTTGCGCTCGATGGCGAGAGCTTCGTAGACGGTCATCTGGCGGCGTCCGGTGGTCAAGGGGGCGGCCTGAGCCTGATATTTGAGACGCGAGACGGCCAACTTGAGTGCGGCTTTGTTGTCGGTCAACTGTTGCAGGAAACCTATCTGCCCGCTCGGCGAGATGACGAGCGCCTGATCATCCTCGCCCATCTCGCTCACGAAATTGTTGAGCAGATCGCGCGCTCTCTGCACGCCTTCGGGGGCGAGATGCAGATCGTCCACGAAGAAGATGAAGGAGCGACCAGCCGAGGGGCGCGCGAGGGTAGATGCCGTCTGAGCCCCGCGCGCCGCCGCGAGTTGCGCCGATTCGCGCAGGCTTCCCGTCTCCACGTTTTCAAAGAAGGAGATTTCCTGCGGCTGCCCGTCCACCAGCAGTTCAAAATCGCCTTTGGACAGTCCTTTAACGGAGCGTCCCTGTTTGTCGAGAACGATCACGTCGGTTTGGACAAGGCTGGTGTTGATCCGCAACACCTCATCCTGTTGCTGGGCGGTCGTCGGGGGAGTCTGCGCCGTCTGGCCGAGCGCGAGATGAGGCAACAGGAGAGACGGGAGCAGGGCACAGGATAGGAGAAAGCGAACGCGAGTATTGATGCGGAGACGCATGAGTTACCTTCTTTCTTTGAGACGAGTTTGTCTGCGGGGCTGGATCGTTTGGCCGCGTGCGCTCTGCGGCGGACAAGTCGGGTAGATGACTGTGCCAAGCGCGACTAATTTGAAGCGGCGATTCAGCATCCGTCGCGAGCGACGCTGACAGGCACTATCATTGCGGCGGCCTGCTGGGCGTGTCGGACATGAGCACGAAGCGAGGTTGAATTTCGCACACTCTCGAACCGGAAATCAAGTGTTTCGGAGCAGCCAAAAAAATAAGCCCACCCGACCGTGGCCGGATGGGCTTTGTTAAGTCTAACGACTAAGCAGTTGGTTTAGAACTGCAATCTGAAACCGAAGCGAACGCTGCGCGGAAGCTGGAACAGGTTCGGCTGGTTATAACGGGGATCGCGGGTGCTCTGAAGGAAGTTGTTGATCCGCTGACTGGTGTTCTCAGTCTGGAAGATCTGGCTCGCTTCAACCGCGTCATCCGTCAGATCAAGATCCTCGCTACCGAACGTGATGCCGGTCGAGGAGATGGTTTCGAAACGCGCCAACTCGTTGGCTTCGTCAAACAGGTTCAGGATGTCGAGCGTCGCCACGAGGGTGAAGCGCTCGTTGCTCCCGAAACGATAGCGATGACGAAGACCCAAATCGGATTGGCTGAAAGCTTCCGTGCGACCCAGGTCGCCGCGGCCATTCAAGAACTGGCCGGCAACGCCGAGGAACGTGAAGCGGGTGGAGACCGGCGTTCCGCTCTGGAGCGTGGTGAAGCCGGAGATTTCCGTCGAGTTCGTGCCGTTCCAACGCTGCTCATACGCGCCGGAGAACTTGAACACGTGCGGACGATCCGTCGCCAGGCGACCGTTGTCCGGTTGACCGAGCGCGCTGAAGCCGATGAACGGCAAGTCGAAGTTGCGGTTCACGTTCGGGCTGTTGCGACCGCTCGCCGTGCCGTTCGTGAACACCGTGACTTCGTCAGAGCTGGCCAGACCGGCGTAGTTACCGAACAGGCGGCTCCAGGTGTAGCTGGTGTTGAAGTAGAAATTGTTGACAAATCTCTTGTCGAGAGCAATTTCCACGGCGTCGTAGTCACGAACCGCTTTTAACGGCGCGAGACCGACCGACTCGTTGATCGACGCCGCCAGGCCGAAGCCGGGGTTGCCGATGACATAAGCTTCACCGCCGGGCGAGAAGAGGCCGATGTCTTCGACGGCGCGGTCAACTTGTTTGTGGGTGTAGCGTCCGCGGAGCAGGAAGTCGCGCGTCAGAGAGTGCTCGACGCCGATCGTGTACTCGCTCTGGCGGAAGGCTTCGATGTTCGGATCGATC
>DASPJG010000589.1:0-11775 GCA_035628755.1 Pyrinomonadaceae bacterium | reverse complement strand
TGAAAGCCTCCGACGGAGGTTCCTCTAAGAGCAGCGCGTCGCCCTCGCGTGCGAGTTGGAGAAGGTGCGGAGCGAGCCGCCGGTTGAGCGCGACGAACGAGAGCGGTCGCCGGTACGCGCGCCCGTGCGCGGCCAGTTCCGTCTCAAAGTCGGCGTTCATGTGCCAGAGTCGCGAAGTCATGTCAGTAGTTCAGGGCGGCGACGACGAAAACGGAGAGTGCCGCGGGCGCGAAGTAAACCGGATTTCGTTTGCTCTCACGGTAACATTTGCGGCAAGATTCCGCGCATATGAATTTATCAGAACTGCCAACGCCCGCGCTCGTGCTCGACGTGCGGCGCGTGCGGCGCAATGCGGAGCGCATGCAAACGCGCGTGGCGGAGATGGGCGCGCGCCTGCGCCCGCACATCAAGACGCACAAGTGCGTCGAGGTGGCGCGGCTGCAAACGTCCGCGCGCTCCCCCGCGCTCACCGTCTCGACGCTGGCCGAAGCGCGCTGGTTCGCCGCGCGCGGCTTCACCGATTTAACTTACGCCGTGCCTATCGAGCCGGGTAAGTTTGCCGCCGCCATCGAACTCGCCAGAGACTGTGAACGGCTCGCGCTGCTCACGGACGATGCAGACATCCCCGCCCGGCTCAACGCCGAGGCGCGCGCCGAAAACGTCAAACTCGATCTGTTTTTAAAAGTTGATTGCGGCTATCACCGTTGCGGCGTCGAGCCGCAGACGCGGGAAGCCGTTGAGATTCCGCGCCGCATCGCCGAAGCCTCGCACCTGCGCTTCGCCGGAATACTCACGCACGCCGGCCATTCTTACCACAGCCGCAGCCTAGAAGAGTTGCGCCGGATCGCGCGGCACGAGCGCGACGTGATGGTCGAGTTTGCCGCCACCCTGCGCGCGGCAGACATCCCCGTCCCCGTCGTCAGCATCGGCTCGACGCCGACCGTCTCCACGGTCGAACACCTCGAAGGCGTTGACGAAGCGCGACCCGGCAACTACATCTTCTTCGACGCCTTTCAAGCGACGCTCGGCAGTTGTAGCTTTGAAGATTGCGCCCTCACGGTGCTGGCGTCGGTCGTGCATCGAGACGCCACGCGGCGCAAGGTGGTGATTGACGCCGGGGCTATCGCGCTCTCGAAGGATCGCGGCGCGGTTGACTCTGACCCAACCTGCGGCTACGGGCGCGTGCTCGATCTGGAAGGACGCGACCTCAACCTGCGCGTCGCGTCGCTTTCGCAGGAGCACGGAATCGTCGAGACGCCGGACGACGCACTCTTCGCCCGACTGACCGTCGGCACGCGCCTTCGCATACTTGCGAACCATTCATGCCTGACCGCCGCGCAGCATCCCCACTACAACGTGTTTGACGGCGAACGCATCGTTGACCGCTGGCAAATTCAACGCGGCTGGTAGCCCAAAAAAAAGGAGGGGCGGCGAACAAGTCCGCCGCCCCTCCGATTTTTTTGAGAGCTTAACTACGCGCGTTTGATGTTGCGCGCCGCGGTAGGTCTGGCGTTCGTTTCGCCGCCCGCCGCGCCCTGCGGTTTCGACGCGCCCGCTCTGCTGTCGTCGCGTGCGGCAGCGGCGTTGGTCTTTTCGATGCGCGCGGAGATGCGCCGGTCGAGGTCTGTGATCTGTTCGGGCGTGAGGCGGTAGATGTTGGTCTGGTTGTGGTAGAGCTTCGCACCCGTCACGATGTCTGCGACTTTGAAACCATGACCTTCGGCCTTCGCGATCAACTCCTGAATCGTCAACGCCTGCGGCACGAGCGAGAGCGGGGAAGGCTTCTCTTCGAGCGTCTCCGGCACGCTAGGGGCGCGCGGCGTCTCCATCGGCAGTTCGTCGCCCGTCTCGCGCTTCATGTGGTTGATGAAATCCGAGAAGGTGACCGCGCCCGTCAACTCCAGTCCGACCTCGAAGGCCGGGCTGTTGCTTTTGACGATCTGAAAGACGCGCACGATCTCGCCGTCGCGCTCTTGCAGCGACACCTCGACCATGATGTCAACGAAGTATTCCAGCCCGCTCGCCGTCATCGGCAGCACGCGCCCGACCTCGTTGTCTTCCTTCGCCTCTTTCCCCTTCGCCGGAATCTGATCCACGATAACGACCGACTTGCCGCTCTCGATGCACAGGCGGCGCAACACGCCCTGCAAGATCATCTGGTCGGCGGCGAGTTCTTCCGCAGAGGGTTGAGCCAGCGGATCGTTCGTGCGCTCGCGCACGGCGGCGACCATCTCGCTGTGCTTCGCGCTGAAATAGCTCGCCCACGAGTCGAGCGCGAAGCAGCCGTAGTTCTGCTCCTGCCCTTCGCCGGAGAGCGCCCAGTCGATGAACTCGGGCAGTTCGTCAGGGTGTTCGATTTCGAGGCCGTCGAAGATCGTGCCGTTGCCTTTGAGGAGGCGCGATTTGCGCTCCACGTCGAAGATGCAGAGGCGACCCAGCCCCGCCTCGGCCATGCTGCGCACGAAATGGCTCTTGCCGACGCCCGCCCCGCCGCGTACCGCCATCACCAGACGCTGTTGACGCGGACGGCGGCTCAGCGGATTAACTCTCGGTTTCCTTGTGTTGCTCATCACTTGCTCCTTCGGTGTTTCATTTTTTCGGTGACGGTACTGTGCGTGTTCGCCCGCCAAAACTTTTGCGACGCGCTCGGGAGTGCCAATGCGAAAAACTTCAAGCAGCACTGGAGCGTTAACCTCGAAAACTGCGGCACTGTAACACGTTTCAGGCGCGAGTGCAACAATATTTCATGGATGAAACAAAGCGGGCGAGAGCGGCGAAGGCCGGGACGGGCGGGCGCGCGGTGCGGCCAACTTTGACAAAGCGGGCGCGAAAAGTTTTTATAGTCGGGTTAAATTTATCTCGCGCCCCCGACTCGACGGACAGTTTTATTCTGGCAGCACAAGAGAGTTTATGGACTTCCACGAAAACATACTCGGCCTTATCGGCAACACGCCGCTCGTCCGGCTCAACCGCCTCACGCACGGCATTAAGGCGACGGTGCTCGCCAAGATGGAGAATTTGAATCCCGGCTATTCCGTCAAAGACCGCATCGGCATCTCGATGATCGAGGCGGCGGAACGCGAAGGCAAACTCAAGCCCGGCGGCACGATTGTCGAAGCCACCTCCGGCAACACGGGGATCGGCCTCGCGCTCGCGGCGGCGGTCAAGGGGTATCGCTGCACGTTTGTCATGACGGACAAGGCTTCGGTCGAGAAGGTGCGCTATCTGAAGGCGCTCGGCGCGGACGTGGTGGTCGTGCCCGCCTCGGCCAAACCCGGCACGCCAGACCACTACGTTGTAACCGCGCGCCGCATCGCGGATGAGACGCCGAACTCTTTCTACCCGAACCAGTACGCGCATCCCGCGAACCCCGCAGCCCACTACCGCACGACGGGGCCGGAGATTTGGCGACAGACCGAAGGCAAAATCACGCACTTCGTCTCAGGTCTCGGCACGGGCGGTTCGATCTCCGGCACGGGGCGTTTCCTCAAAGAGCAGAACCCCGACATCAAAATCATCGGCGCAGACCCTTACGGCTCGGTCTTCAAGACCTACAAGGAGACCGGGCAACTGATTCAGGCGACGCCGTACCTCGTCGAAGGCATCGGGCAGGAAATCATTCCCGATAACGTCCATCTCAAGTACGTGGACGAGATCATCAACATCACGGATCGCGAGTCGTTTGAACTGTCGCGCCAACTCGGGCGGTTGGAAGGAATCTTCTGCGGCGGTTCGACCGGCACAAACCTCGCAGCCGCGCTCAAAGTCGCGCGCGGGTTGGACGAGTCGGGTCTTGTCGTCTTCATCGTCTGCGACACGGGCGAGCACTACCTGACGAAACACCACTCGGACGAGTGGATGAAAGAGAAGCGGCTCATCGAGCCGCAGAAGATCACGGCGGGACTCATCAGCGGGACGAAGGGGCAGCAATCGCCGAAGTCGCTCGTCTCGGTCGCGCCTACGGAGCGCGTGGGCGACGTGCTGGCGAAGATGGACGAACTCGGCCTCTCCTGCGTTCCCGTGCTGGAAGAAGGGAAGTCGGTCGGGTCGCTCAGGGAGAACCGGATGCTGACGAAAGTGCTCGCCAACCGCGAGTTGATGAACGCGCCGGTGAGCGAAGTGATGGGCGCGAGTTTCCCCATCGTTGACGTTGACGAGAGCGCGGGCAACGTGTCACGCCACTTGCAGAAAAGCCCTGCGATCCTCGTCGAAGAGTATGGCCGGATTTCCGGCATCATCACGCGCCACGATCTGCTCGACTCGGCTCTGGCCGATTAGACGACTTCGACTCCGCTTTCAATCCGCCAGCGACTCGTCGCAGATTTCGCGGTAGCTGCACGCGGCGCAACGCGCCCGCTCGTCGTGGCTGCGATGCACGTCCGCAGCCCTGCGCGCCTCGCGCATCTCCGCCAGCAGCGCGAGCAGGGCTGCGCGCAACTCGTCCGTGTAATCCACGCGCAACTGGCGGTCGCGATAGCGAATCACGCCGAACGGCACGCCCGCGCCCGTCGTCTCTTCCACCAGGAGGCAGTAACAGGCGAGTTGCATCAGGTGCGATTCGTAAGGCACGCCGTTCGCCGGACACGTCGTTGACTTCGCCTCTACGGGAACGACGCCCTCCTCCGTCCGCACCAGATAATCCGGTCGCCCGACGAGACCGTGCCGGTGCGAAAGCAGCGGCTTCTCCTGCCGCTCCCCGCGCTCGTTCAAAGCCACAGGCGCGATGCGACCGACGGGCGCGCCCGTGTCGCTGTAGATGATTCGACCCTTCGGCAAACCGGCGCGCCGCTCGCCGCGCCGCGACGCCAGCCACGCCGCCGCAGCCGTCAGCAACAGCAGGACGAAAGCCAGCGACAGGAAAGTTATCGCCATCGCAACACCAAAAGTAAGAGGCCGGTGACGAGCGCGAAGAGGAATGCGAACCGGGCGACGAGGCGCATCCTGCGCGCCCGCGCGACCTCTTGGCCGTGCGCCAGATGCCACGTCTCGCCTTCCGCGCGCCGACGGTGGCCGGACGCCGGTTCGTTGCCGTCGGCGCGCAGACGCCACGCCCGCGCGCAATAGGCGTATTCGGCCACTTCCGACGCGCGTATATATTTGCCCCGCCCGCTCAAACTCTCACCTCTCGAATAATTGACGAACCCGGAGAAAAACCGCGCCCATCATAAACCAGCGGGGGAGAAGTTGCGCCGCCGGAAGGCAAAGGCGGCTGGTAAAAGTAAGCTCTGTTGCCAATCAACGGCGGTTGGCTTATTGTTTCCGCCCATGAGTGGACAACTGGAAAAGATGCGCGGCCAAAGATATATCGGGGTCGTCGAACTGGCGAATCAGGCGGCGGGAATTCTGGCCGAGCTTGGCACGACGCAGGATCGCGGGTCGGTCAGCGACAAACCCGACGAACGCACGCTGCGTTACTACCTCTCCGAAGGTCTGCTCTCGCCCGCCACGGAAAAACAGGGCACCGCCTCCGTTTTCGGCCACCTTCATTTGCTCCAACTCCTCGTCGTCAAGAAACTCCAGTCCGAGCATTTACCGATACGTAAGATCAAAGAGCTGGTTCAAGGCCGCACCGAGCGGGAGTTGGAACGCCTGCTCGGCCTCGACGCGAAAGCCGGGGCGAAGCAGGAAGCCCACAGCTATCTCGAACAATTACTGACCAGATCAAGCTCGCCCTCCTCTCCTTCTCCCGAAAGCCGAAACTCATCCAGCCCGGCAGGCAACATGGCGCGCGGCGCGTCGAATTTATCCGCCGCGAAACAAGCCGCGCCGGACGGTCAGGCCACTTGGGCGCGCGTGGAGATCGAGCCGGGTCTGGAGTTACATGTCCGCGGCGACTACACGCCGCCCGCCGGGTCGAAAGACGCGCGGCGGCTCACGCGCCTCATCCTGAACGTGCTCGAAGGGCATCGCGGAAACAGGGGCAAGTGAGGAAGTGAGAAGCGTTTGACGAGACCGGAATCGCCGCCGACGCGATGATCGTCGCCCTGCGGTTTCACTCCACGCGAGAGAAAGGCAGCCACGCGCGAACGCCGCAGCATCGCGCGCGGCTGCCTTTTTCTTGCGCGCTACCGTCCGGCGTGTGATGTTGGTATGCTGTCAACGCGCGGTCGCGGAACGGCCACGCGCGCGTGGGTAAGGCGGCTATGTCGAGATACGATTCAGACACGGACGGGGCGGTTGCGACCGAGAGCGAGACGCGGTTGAAGAAGCCGCCGCTCTATCAGGTGGTGCTGCACAACGACGACTTCACGACGATGGAATTTGTCGTCTACGTGTTGCAAAATGTCTTCCAGCGATCCGAAACCGAGGCCGTCCGCATCATGCTTCAGGTGCATCTGGAAGGCAGCGGCGTGGCGGGCGTTTACACCTACGAGATCGCCGAGATGAAGGTGGCGAAGGTGACGGAATTGGCGCGGGCTAACGAGTTTCCTTTGCTCTGCACGATTGAAGAGGCGGGCGTCGAAGGATGAGTCCTCGAAACGCCGTCGAGCAATCAATCGAGCAATCAATCGAGTTAGAAGTTTTATGATCACCCGGGAATTACAGGCAACTCTGAGCGCGGCTGTTCAGGAGGCCATCGAGCGGCGGCACGAGTATGTCACGCTCGAACACCTCCTCCTCGCCCTGCTCTCCGACCGCACGGCCTCGAACGTCATCCGCAACTGCGGCGGCGACACCGTCGTCCTGCGCCGCGACCTCGAAAAATTCTTCGACGAGCGCGTCGAGCAACTCGCGCAGGAGACAACGCACGTTCCCGAGCAGACCGAGATGTTCACGCGCATCCTGCAATACGCGATGCTACAGGCGAAGGGCAGCGGGCAGAAAGAGATCAACGGCGGCAACATCCTCGCCGCGCTCTTTCAGGCCGAACGCTCCTACGCCGTCTACCTGCTCAGGCAACAGGGCGTCACGCGTCTCGACGTGCTGAACTTCATCGCGCACGGCATCTCCAAGCACGCGGGCGCGAACGAACCCGCCGGGGGCGACTTCGGCGACGCGAGCGAAGCCGAAGCGTCCCGGCAGGAGCAGCACGACCCGCTCGCGGCCTTCACCGTCAACCTCAACGAGCGCGCCCGCGAAGGCTACATTGACCCGCTCATCGGGCGCAGCGTCGAAGTCCTGCGCACGATCCAGATTCTCTGCCGCCGCCGCAAGAACAACCCGATTTACGTCGGCGAACCCGGCGTCGGCAAGACGGCCATCGCCGAAGGGCTTGCGCTCAAGATTCAACAGGGAGACGTGCCGGAAGTTTTGCGCGATGCGCAGGTTTACGCGCTCGACATGGGCGCGGTGCTCGCGGGCACGAAATATCGCGGCGAGTTCGAGCAGCGGTTCAAGGCGATCATCAACGCGCTGAAGAAAATTCCCGGCGCGATCCTGTTCATAGACGAGATTCACACCATCGTCGGCGCGGGCGCGGTGTCGGGCGGTTCGATGGACGCCTCCAACATCATCAAGCCCGCGCTCGCTTCCGGCGAACTGCGCTGCATCGGTTCGACCACCTACGCCGAATACAAAAGCGCGTTTGAGCGCGACCGCGCGCTCGCGCGTCGTTTCCAGAAGATCGAGGTCGGCGAGCCGAGTCTGGCCGAGACGGTCGAGATTTTGAACGGCCTCAAGAGCTACTACGAACAGCACCACGGCGTCACCTACTCGCCTGAAGCCATCCAACTCGCCGCCGAACTCGCCGCCAAGTACCTGCACGACCGGCAGCTTCCCGACAAGGCCATTGACGTGATTGACGAAGCGGGCGCGGCGATGAAATTGCTGCCGAAGGAGGAGCGGCCTGAGACGATTGGCGCGGCGGAGATCGAACTCGTGCTCTCGCGCATGGCGAAGATTCCGCCCAAAAGCGTCGGCGGTTCGGAGCGCGACCGCCTGCGCGATTTGAAGAGTGAATTACAGTCCGTGATCTACGGGCAGGATCACGCCATCGAGCAAGTGACGAACGCGATCAAACTGTCGCGCTCCGGCCTCGGCCATCCCGACAAGCCCGTCGGCTCGTTTCTCTTCTCCGGCCCCACGGGCGTCGGCAAGACGGAACTCGCCAAACAGCTTGCCGTTGCGCTCGGCGTCGAGTTCATCCGCTTCGACATGAGCGAGTATGCCGAAGCGCACACGGTTTCGCGGCTCATCGGCGCGCCGCCCGGCTACGTCGGCTTCGATCAGGGCGGCCTCCTCACAGACGCCGTCACGAAGACGCCTTACGCCGTCCTCGTCCTCGACGAGATCGAGAAGGCGCACCCGAACCTTTTCAACATCCTCTTGCAGGTGATGGATCACGCGACGCTCACCGACAACAACGGCAAAAAGGCCGACTTCCGCAACGTCATCCTGATCATGACGACCAATGCGGGCGCGCAGGAGTTGAGCGCGGGCGGCATCGGCTTCCAGTCGAACACTACGGGCAAAGGGCAGGGACGCGGCGCGATTGAGCGCGCCTTCAGCCCGGAGTTTCGCAACCGGCTCGACGCGTGGATCGCCTTCGCGCCGCTCGATTTTGAAGTCATCGAAAGGGTGGTTGACAAGTTCGTCAAGGAGTTGAACGAGCAACTGGCGGAGAAGCGCGTGCGGGTCGTGCTGGACGAACCGGCGCGGGCGTGGCTGGCCGCGCGCGGCTTCGACCGGCTCTTCGGCGCGCGCCCGATGGGTCGCCTGATCCAGAAGAAGATCAAAGAGCCGCTCGCGGAAGAGTTGCTCTTCGGCGCGTCGCTCGCGGCGGGCGGCGAGGTCGCCGTCGGCGTCGAGGGCGACGAACTCGCGCTCAACTTCCCGCGTCCTTGAAGTTTGACGAGAGAAGAAGGATTGACCGATTCCCACTCGCACCATGTCGGAGACAGAAACTTCAACTCAGCATCCCGCCGTCTTTTTCAAACGGGACGTGAGCTTGATTGATTTCCCCGACCCGCGAGACGCGCCTTTCGGCGACATCGTCGCCGTCGGCGGAAATCTACACCCGCTCAATCTCCGCCGCGCCTACGCACGCGGCATCTTTCCGTGGCCTGTCGAGGGCTGGCCGCTGACGTGGTTCTCCCCGCAGGAACGCGCGATCATCGAGTTTGAGCATTTGAAAGTGCCGCGCAGCCTCTCGAAAATAAGACGCCGCGCTCCCTACCGGCTCACGATTGACGCGGCGTTTCCCGAAGTGATTCTCGCCTGCGCCCGCGTCAAACGCCCCGACGAACAGGGCACTTGGATCACGCCAGACATGTTTCGCGCCTATTGCCAATTGCACGAACTCGGCCACGCGCACAGCGTCGAGGCGTGGGAAGGCGACGCGCTCGTCGGCGGGCTGTACGGGGTTGACGCGGGCGGCGCGTTTGCCGGTGAGAGCATGTTTTACCTGCGCCCGAACGCGTCGAAACTCGCTTTGCTTCATCTCATCGATCACCTGCAACAGCGCGGTCTTGACTGGCTCGACATTCAGGTGATGACGCCCCACATGCAGGCTCTCGGCGCGCGGACGATCACGCGTTGTGAATTTTTAGAAAAACTCGACGCCGAGCGCAGCCGCAATCTGCAACTGTTCGGCGTATATTCATAGACTATGAACAACGCTCTTTTCTCCATCCTCGATCTCGCGCCCGTGAAGGACGGCGGGACGATTGCCGAAACGTTCCGCGAGACGCTCGATCTGGCGCGGCACGCCGAAGCGTGGGGCTATCGCCGCTACTGGCTGGCCGAACACCACAACATGCCCGGCATCGCAAGCGCGGCGACCGCCGTGCTCATCGGCTATGTCGCGGGCGGCACGCAGACCATCCGTGTCGGCTCGGGCGGCGTGATGCTGCCGAACCACGCGCCGCTCGTCGTCGCCGAACAGTTCGGCACGCTCGAATCTCTCTATCCCGGGCGGATCGACCTCGGGCTTGGCCGCGCACCGGGGACAGACCAGCGCACGGCTCGCGCTCTCAGGCGGCATCTCGCACAGGTCGAAGACGATTTCCCGCGCGACGTTGCCGAGTTGCAATCTTATTTCGCGCCCGTCAAGCCGGGTCAGGCCGTGCGCGCCGTGCCCGGAGCAGGGTTGAACGTGCCGATCTGGCTCTTAGGCTCCAGCCTGTTCAGCGCGGAACTGGCGGCCACGCTCGGGCTGCCCTTCGCCTTCGCTTCTCACTTCGCACCCGACTACCTGATGCATGCGCTCGAACTTTACCGGAGCCGTTTTCGCCCGTCCGAAGCGATGGACAAGCCCCACGCGATGGTCGGCGTCAACGTGTTCGCGGCAGACACGGACGCGGAGGCGCGAAGGCTGTTCACGTCGCTCCGGCGGCAATTCGTCAACCTGCGGCGCGGCGTGCCCGGATTGTTGCAGCCGCCGGACGACACGCTGGAAGATGACTGGTCGGAAATGGAGAAGGCCGGAGTCGAACGCATGCTCGCCTGTTCCGTCGTCGGCTCTCCAGAGACGGTGCGCCGTGGGCTGGCAAACTTCGTTGACATGACGCAGGCCGACGAGATCATGGTGACGGCGCAGATATTCGACCATGCGGCGCGCCTGCGCTCTTTTGAGATCGTCGCCGGGGCGATGAGCGCGCGCGCGGCGATTTGATGTTGTGGCCGGAGACGGTATGGGTGCGGGTGAGGGAATAGTTTGAGCCTGAGCGTGCGAACGATCACAGCGACGCGATACGTGACCCCCTTGCGCGAGGGCGGTTCACTGCCCGCGATAGTCGAGGCGGACGACGACGGTCTGTACGTCCTGAAATTTCGCGGCGCGGGGCAGGGGCCGAAGGCGTTGATCGCGGAGCTGCTGGCGGGCGAAATCGCTCGCGCGCTCGGTTTGCCCGTCCCCGAGATAGTCTTCGTCGAACTGGACGCCGCGCTTGCGAACACCGAACCCGACCCGGAGATTCAAGACCTCTTGAAGGCGAGCGTCGGGCTTAACCTCGCGCTCGATTACCTGCCGGGTTCGGTGACATACGACCCGCTCGTCGAAAAGTTGAACCCCGAACTCGCCTCTGCGGTCGTCTGGTTCGACTCCTACGTGACGAACGTTGACCGCACGCCGCGTAACGCGAACATGCTCATGTGGCACAAGCGGCTCTGGCTCATAGACCACGGGGCGTCGCTCTATTTTCATCACACTTGGGCTAACTATCTTGAGCGCAGCCGGAGCGCGTTCGAGCACGTCAAAGACCACATCCTGCTGCCCTCCGCGACGCTGATACGAGAACTTGACGAGACGTTGGCCGGTCGGCTGACGCCGGAGGTCGTCGGAGAGATCGCCGGTCTCATCCCCGACGTTTGGCTCGGTTCGGACTCCACCTTCGAGAGCGCGTCGGGGTTCCGGCAGGCTTACGTTGATTACTTGCTGCGGCGGCTCGAACCGCCCCGACTTTTCGTGCAGGAGGCCGCGCGTGCCGGATCGTCACTCGTTTAACTACGCCGTCGTGCGCGTCGTGCCGCACGCCGAGCGCGAGGAATTCATCAACGTCGGTGTGATCCTCTCGTGCCACGCGGCCAACTTCCTAGACGCCGCCTTTGAGGTGGACGAGCGACGGCTCAAGGCGTTCGCACCGGGTCTGGATGTGAACGAGTTGCAGGCTCATCTGGAAGCCATCCGCTTGATCTGTGAAGGCGGCGACAAAGGTGGTACTATCGGCGGCTTGCCGCGCCGCGCACGCTTCGACTGGCTGGTCGCGCCGCGCAGCACCATCGTCCAGACCTCTGCGGTGCATGCAGGGCTGTGCTCTGACCCCCGCCAAGCATTAAATCACTTGCTGCGAAAGATGGTCGGCGTGCCGCCCGAAACTGCCTGACCTGCACGCGCGC
>DASPJG010000588.1:0-8865 GCA_035628755.1 Pyrinomonadaceae bacterium | reverse complement strand
CGGCGCGGGAAGGCGGCCATCGACGAGATCAATATCCTCGCGCAGTACCGCGGGACGTTGGTGCATGACGGGTGGCTCTCTTACACACACTACCCGAAGTGCCGGCACGCGCTGTGCGGGGCGCACCTGCTGAGAGAGTTGACGTACTTCGAGGAACTCAGTGAGGAGACTAAGGCGTGGGCCACTGCGCTCAAAGAGTTGCTGCTGGAGATGAAGAGGGAAGTTGAGCGAGTCAGGGAAGAAGGCAGGATGCGGCTGGTTGAGGATAGCCTCAAGTCGCTGACACAGAGCTACAACCGGCTGCTCGCCGAAGGAATGAAGTCGCCGCCTCCGTTGGACGTGCCAGAGCAAGTAGGCAGGCGCGCAACTTACTGTTCCGGTTGGGGCGGCGCAAGGAAGAGGTGTTGCGCTTCGTGACGGCCTTCTGCGTGCCGTTCGACAACAACCAGGCGGAACGTGACCTGCGCATGATCAAACTACAGCAGAAGACTTCGGGCTGCTTCCGCACACAGGAGGGAGCAAGAAGGTTCTGCCGCATCAGAAGCTACGTCTCGACGGTGAGAAAGCAGGGGTACGGTGTCCTCCAAGCCTTTGAAGGAGCGTGCCGCGGCAAGCCGCTAAGGGTCAGAAAATGCTAGGTATAGCTGAATAGATACAATATGTCTGGTGAGATTAATTCTGTCGGTTCGACTATAGAGAGAATCTTCTCGACCATAAAGTGATTCCTAGATTATAGCCGTGAATATATTTCTTGCGACCGAACCACCGTGAATAAGTTTTCGCGTCGGCTCGCGTTCCTGTCTGCCTTGTTCGTCACCCTATTTTTCGTGAGCGGCTACCTCTTGAGCGATGCCTCCTTCTTCAAACGCTTCATCTACCGCAATGACGTGAACACACCAGAGGCGGCGTTCAACTTCGTGATTGAAAACATGTGTGTCCCCGATCCGCGCAAGCCCCTCCCGCTCGAATACTCGCCGAGGTTAATGCTGACTGAGCAGAAAAATTTGTACTGTGACCAGAGCGCGATACTGATGGCGACAATCATCGGCGAACCCCGGCGCGATAATAGGCTGGTCGATTCGGTGGGGACGGCGGCGTCAGTCGCCATACAATTTTGGAGATGCAACAGAACGACGGGTGGAAGACTTACGACACGCTTAACCGGAGGCTAGGGAAAACTTACGAGCAGATCCTGCGGCGGCTGCCCTACTATGCGCGCCCTGTCCGGCGTAGATATGTCGGTTCGAGGTGGATGACCCGGAGACTATTATTGGCAGCCCCTCTCCTTATGGCTCAAAGGCCGTGGGAAGGGTTAAGCGGGCAGTTGATCAGAGGGATGGCGCAATCTAACAGATACTGCGCTCTCAAGGAGGGCGAACTGGGCGAGAAAGTTGATCACGCAGTAGGCGCTCATCGTGACGGCGAGGCCGACCAGTCCGTAGCCGAGGAAGACCGCGATCTTTAGCGGGAGATAGAGTGTGTAAATGACAGCGGAGACCTTCGTTGGCGTCTTCGTATCTCCCATCGCGTAAAAAGCGCCCGCCGCCGTCTGCCCGGACACGCTGCCAGCGAAAGACCCGGCGAGGGCGATCATGACTAGCCAGAGTGTGTGGACGTTCTCAGCAGTCACGCCCGCGTGGCCGATGGTAAGCAGGAGCGCCTGCGGCCCGAAGGCCAGCAGCAGCAACAACCCCGACACGGAGAGCAGTGCGGTCAGCAGCAGCCTCACGCGGTAAGCGCGGCGGAAGCTCAGCCACTCACCCGAGTCGGCCTCGACCGCCAGCCTCGGCGCCAGCGGCGCGACCATCGCCTTACTCGTCACGAGGATGACGTTAGTGTAAACCTGTTGCGCGACGTAGAGCAGCGAGAGGCTCCCGGCGCCGCCCAGAGAGGTCAGGAAACGGTCGAGTAGTGGCTCCGAACGCAGGTAGACCTGCCCCGGCAGGATGGGCTTAAACCGACGCCACGCCTCCCGCAATGAGGGCGACGGCCACGCGGGCCTCCGCCAGCGTCCAAGGACGGGCAGTAGGAAGGCCAGCTTGAGGCAGTTGTAGAAGACCGTGTTCCAGGCTGCGGCGTGGATGCCGAAGCGCGGCAGCATGTAGATCAGAAAGAGTAGCCCCGCGGCATTCGCCAGCATGCCGGAGAACTCGACCCACACGAATCGTCGTCGCGCGTGCTGCGCCGCCCAAAGCGTAACGACCCCGGCGTTGAGCACCATGCTCGCGATCTGAATCTTCGTCAGGCCAACGGTCAGGCTCTTGGCCTCAACCGAAAAGCCAGGGACGAGCAACGGCACCCAGACGCCGCATGTGGTATAGAGTCCGGCACCGATCAGGCCGAATAGCGCCGTGGTCAGCAGGAAGAAGACCCACGCGTCCTCCCGCATGCTCTCCACGTCCCTGGTCGCAAGCAGCGGCACCAGCACGGCCAGCTGCGTGGAGCTGAGCAATAGGAAGACAAGTTGGGGCAGCGCGCCGGAGGCGAAGAAGGCGTCCGTCTCAACGTTAAGCCCGGTGTGCGCGACGATGTACCACGCCGACATGATAGCCAGCACCGTGTTACAGGTCGCCAGCGCGCCCACCTTGAGACCCTGCCCGAAAAAGTAAGAGCGCACGCGCGCCCGCCGCGACTCCCGACGCACGCCGTGTCCAAGCCCGTAAACCCTGAGTTGTTCGTCTGTTTCCACTTACCCACTCGCCGCCCGAGCAGCCCACCACTGACTCAAGCCGCCTCCCCGTCTGAAACCCGTACCGCGAGGCGCGCATCCTGCGCCTCGTCCAGCAGGCTCAGGTAGAGTTGTTCGTAGAGGCACGCCGTCGCCTCGACGGGTCGCTTCGCCGCCAGCGCGCGAGCGGCATTCGCGCGCCCCTCGTCACCGAACATCAGTGTCGCTTTAAGCTCCGCAGCCGCCTTCGCCGTGTCGTCCGGGTCAGCAAAGCGCGCGCTGCGCTCGTCCAGCATCTCCCTGTGAGCCGAGATGTCGGAGACGACCACGGGACAGCCGCAGGCCATCGCCTCTAGGACGACGTTGGGGCACCCCTCGAACCTGCTCAGGGAGACGAACGCGTCGGCGCTGCTCATCAATTCCCGGAGGTTATCCACGTAACCTTTGAAGACCACACGGTCGGCGATTCCCAGTTCACGCGCCATCCGCTCAAGGTACGGGCGACTCGGGCCGTCGCCGCACATGAGAGCCACGAACTGCACCTCGGCGGCGACCCGCGCCAGCGCGGCGATCACGCCCTCGACGTTCTTCCCGGCGTCCATGCGACCCGCGTAGAGCACGACCTTCGTTTCCGGGTCGAAGCCCGGCTCCGTCGCCCGGGCGACAGCCCCGGCCGCCATCTTGTCGAAGGGTATTGCGTTCGGAATGATGTGGAGCGCGGGCGCGCCCTCGACCGAGCGCCAGTATGCGTCGCCGCCCGCGGAGTTCGACACGACGGCGTCCGCCATCCGTGCGAGCGAATGGCGCACCCTGTGCCTCAAGCCCGCGACGTACAGCGGGGCGGAACTCGATTCCCGCAAAACCCAACGGGTGCGCGTCAGGAGCGCCGCCGCGCCGCCCATGATGTCCATCGGCGTGAGGATCGTCTGAACCACGTCGGGCTTCAACCTTCTCATCAGCCGGAGCAGCCGGTAGAAGATCAAGGGGTCACTGTGAGAGACCCCGCCGAGGCAGTGCCACTCCACCCCGGCCGACCTCATCCTCCCGAGGTTAACTCCGCCGCGTGATGAGGCGACGTGAACCTCGTGCCCCCTGGCGGACAACTCGGCGGCGAGGTACGACAACTGCTTCTCGGCCCCGCCGTGCCTGAGAGTGGGAATGGTATAGAGAATTCTCATAGCGTACCCAGACGCGAGACAGGGTGTTCCCAACCCCCCACGCGCCCGCCGTCGCGGACAGTCACCGGAAGTGTTGCGTTCGGTCGAACTTTGGATGTTGATTCACGCGACAGACGGCTCGACCCTCCTCCGAAACAGTATCAAAACGGCGGCTCTCACGCGAGGCGCGAGCGCCGCCGCAGTCGCCGCCGCCAGCACGCCGGAGGCGCACAGATAAGCCAGAACCCCGAAGCGCGACAGCCCCGGCGGAATCAGCCAGCGCGCGGCCGCGCCGACGCAGCACGCCCCCCCGAGCGGCGGCAGGATGTCCTCGAAGAGCCAACGAATCAGCTCGTCCTTCAGGAAACGGTGGTTCGCGAAGGGGAGCGTCAGGAGGTAGCTGATGTTGAGGATGACTTGAACGAGTGCGGCGCCAGGGCCGCCGAACTTCCCTGCTAACAGGATGTTGAGCGGGACGACGCCGATCAGCAGCAGGAGGTTCGTCCGCAAAATGGTGCGCCACCAGCCGTACGCGATTTGCAAGTAGTAGGGCGAGTGGACGAGGCCGTGTAGCAGCATCCCCGAGGCCAGGAGCGTGAGGACGAGACGCCCGTGCTCGGCAGCCGCCGGATCGCCCGTCCATGCCCAGAGCACTTCGCGCGGGAAGAGTGCGGCCACGACCGCCACGGGGGCGAGCAGCACGGACATCAACTGGCTCCCGCGGTGATAAACCTCCGAGAGACCGCCCGCGTCGCCGCGCGCGACCAGCCCCGCCAACTGCGGGAAGACCGCGCCGTCCACCGAAAGGATGATGGCGTACATGCCGCCTGCCACCACCTGCGCCAGCATGTAGTAGCCGAACGCCTCCAGCGGGAGCAGCGTGCTGAGGATGACCTTATCCCCCTGCATCAAGCCCATAGTCGCCACGGCATTCGCCGCATAGGCGGCGCTGAAGCGCCACACCTTTCGGATCAGCGCGAACCGGAAGCCCCCGACCGCTCCGCTCGCTGCGGGCAGGCAGCGCCAGAGCGTGAGCGCGACAACGCCCGTGCCGACGGCGGCGGCCGCGACCTGCGCAGCAAAGAACGTCTCGGGTTTCGGCGAGACGAACCAGAGAGCCAGCAGCGTCCCGGCCGCGCGCAGAGTCGCCGCGGCGGCGGCCAGCGCGTTGAAGAGCGGCTGCCGCTGGAGCCCGATCAGCCCGCCCTGGTAGAAGGCGAAGGGAAACTGGAGTGCCATCGCCACCCCCATCATCCTGACGCACGTCGTCACCGCCTCGACCGAAAGCGACTGCGGCCTCACCCAGTGCCGTGCGATTGCGGGGGCGAGCGCGAAAACCGTGATGCCGACGAGCAGGGCGATGATCCAGTAGACGGTTTGCAGCGTGCGTGCGAGATCGCGCTGTGTCCGCGCCCCGCCCTCCGCCGCGTCGAGGCGGGCGAGTTCCCGGCTGAACGTCGCTCCGATGCCGAGGTCGAGGACGACGAAGACGCTTTGCAGCGTGACATAGAGGCCGACCAGTCCGAAGCCTTCTGCCCCTAACAGGCCGAGGTAGAGGGGCACGCACAGGATGCCGACCGCGGCAGACCACGCGGCCCCGAACAGGTTTGCGAACGTGTTCCTTTCGAGTCTCCCCACTGTTCCCCGCGCGGCGCGCCGCACCTATTCGACCTGAGCGACCACGACCCGCTCCTCAATCACGTCAAGGTACAACGTTATCTTCGAGACGCCGCCGAGGCGGAGACCCTTCCACTCGGCGAAGTGCTTGTCGGCCTTCGCGCCTTCGACCTTCGCGCCTTCGACCTTGATGTCCCACACGGCGGCCTTCTCTTCGGGGCTGAAGCGCAGCTCGACAGAACCGCCGTCGGCCAGCCCGCCATCCCCGACGACGTTCTCCTCCCACCCCTCCGAACTGTTTGGCGAGACGTAGACGGCACGCAGGGTGGCGCCTGTGAGATTGACGAGCGTGAAGCCTAATTTGCCCGCGCGGTCGTCAGCAGTCGCGGCGTTCGTAGTCGCCGCAACTGCCTCACGATCAGTTACTCTCCTGCCGTCCGCGCCCGCGTTCGACGCGCAGGCGCAGGCCGCGCAGAGTATCCACGCCAACGCGACACAGGCTGCTGCGCGTCCGGTTAATTCTCTCGATCCTCTTGAAGTCACTTACCTGAACACCTCCGGCAAGAGCCTGCCATCCGGCTCGCCCGCCTGCCTTAACCGGACTGACCCGCCGCCCGCTGCTGAAGCCACTGCCTGCGCGACGCGAGGAGGCTTTCGAGACCTTTGGCGCCAAGCACGAGCAACAGCACCCAGAATGTGTAACGAAATCTGTAGAGCGCCCCGATGTTGGGGATGACGAGGCCGAGCCCTGTCACCCCGAACGCAGTCACCGCCAACAGCAGCCACGAGGCGAGCCTCCGCGGCGGCCAGAGGACGGCCACGAGCGCCAGCAACTGAACCACGTACATGACGAGAGTTTCGGCGCCCGACAACAACTTCCCCACGCTCCCCACGCGCCTGCCCGCAGCCATCCACGTGTCCGGGAAGGGTGACCAGAAACCTATAGCAAAGGCGCGCGGCAGGTACAGGATGAAAGACTTGAGATCATCGAACCTGACGCTGCGGTCAACGCCCGAGCCGGCCTCCGTATAGGACGCGCTGAACCTGCGGCGGATGGTGCCGACCTTGTAAGCTGCCTTGTCGGCTGCGGCCACGAGCCGCCCGACGCTGCTCGTGGCTCCGTTCTCGTCGGTCGCCGCGCGCGGCAGGTAAGTGACGACCGTCGCCACCTGCTCCCCGGCGCTGAACGCAGTCTTCTGCGCCCCTCCTCCGTCCGAAGGGTAGTGTTTGAGCCTTTGCACGGGCGGGGGGGCGCTGAAGAGCAGCAGCGGCAACAGCAGCGCGCCCGCCGTCAGTATGACGCAGGGGGCGACCATGTTCCAGTACAGCAGACGCCTTTCCATGATCTGGCGAACAGCGAGCAGGGCGGCTCCCAAGAGCACAAGTGCTAAGATGACGACGACGAAACTGGGACGAATCAGCAGGAGCAGTAACGTGATGATGCCTATGAGCGCGACCGCACCGGCCGCGCCCGCCGGCCTGTAAGTCCTCGTCAACCACGTCGTCACGCACAGCACGAGCGCGAGCGCACCAGCGATAAAGAGCGGGTCTTTGAGTAGTTGCAGCGTGTGCAGCAGGAGAGTCGGCCATAGCGCGACCGCCCCCGCAGCGAACAGGCCGACGCGCGGGCCGCCGACCTCCCGCCCGAGCAGGAGCGTGAGCCCGACGACGGCGAGGTAGCAGACCAGGTTAAATGGTTCCGCGCTCAACGTGCCGTAACCCGAGATAGGCCCGAGTAGCACGAACAGGATCGAGAGCAGCTTGGTGTGTAAGGGTTTTTGTTCGCGTGCCCATGCCAGAACTCCGTCATCCTTCAAGATCGCAGCCAGCTGCGCGGCTCCGCTTTGGTACTCGTAACTGTCAACGGCGAAGGAACTCATGATCCCGTCGTCGTCGATCAGACCCGGAGCGATCTCCGACCGGCCAGCGCCGTGAATCCCCAACGCCAGTGCCACGTGCAGGATGGCCGCGGCCGTGAGCAACCGCCGGCCGCCCGACGCGTTCGCCCACAGCCGCCGACCGAACGACGGCCGTGGCGCGGACGTCTTGCTGGCACTCGTGCTAGGCATAGTTACACTCTTAAACGGGCACAGCCCCGCGCGCCTCTACGCGTTGAAGTTGGCGCGCGCCGTCGCCCGCGCCCGAATGAAGTTCTTGAACGCGTTTAGTATCGCGTCGCCTGAAAACCCGTCCTCGGGCATCGAGATGGTGCCCGCCACGCCCGAGCGCCCCTCTATGTGCACCTCCGTAAAGACCACTCGCGCCCCGCACCGCGCGGCCACGTGCAGCAAGGCGGGGGCGACGATAACGCGTCCGCCGGCCGTCGCAAACTCGACCGTCCTCGCCCCATGATGCTCAGCCCTGTCAGGCATCGCACAGACGAGTTCACCGCGGCGCAGCCTGCTGCGAGTTTTGACGAGGAAGGTGGGCGACGGCTGGATAGTTCGCACCGTCACCGTCGTCCCGGCGGCGCGCATCTCGGGGTCGGGGCTGATGACGACGGGGTCAAGGCCGCGGTCAAAAAAGATGCGGATCATCAACAGCGTGAGCGCTGCGTGGGGACCGACAACCAGGACGCCCTTGCCAGCCGCGCACGCACGCTCGAACTCTTCAAACCCACTCACGCGCAGCATCGGGTCGAACCGCGTGCCGTTCCTCGTCAGAGCATTCAGCATGAAGTGGAGGGCGATCTCCTTCGGGCCGTCGAAACCTATTGACTCCTGCTGACGGTAGGCGCTCGTCCGGCTCAGTAGGGGCACTGCGGCGCTCGCCATCAGCAGGGTCACTCCGAAACGGCGGCGCTGTGGCGCGAGCCGCAACACCGCCGCGAAACAGAACTCCGCCGCGCGAATCAGCATCCGCCGACGGCTCGGCCTCAGGCTCGCTTGCGTGCGGGCATCATCCGTCCGCGCGAAGCGGCCTGGCTTAATCGTCAATCCGACCACGCGGAAACTCCGACAGTTCAATAACGATTGATAAAAGAGGGCCGGGAGGCACCGGCTCAGGCAGGCGTCAGCTCGAGCACAATCGCGCGACACATGACGGTCACCGCCACACGAAGTTGTGCCCGGCGTCATAGCCTTTCATGGCGCGAAATCCGCTATATTTACTTTAAACTTTGTTAGGTCGTGCCTGCGTACGGCAGAGCAGATTTTATCTTCCGTGAAATCTTGAAGTTGCATCTTATGATACCTTCGTAGCGTTAAACATATCATTATTATACTTTGTATAATAAAAGTATAACAGCGCGTGTTAAATAAATATATCTTTAGAGAATTCCAGCTAGGTTGTGTTGACATAACTATCTGAGCCATACAACTGAACTGGCGAAGTAGATAAAACTCAAATAGTTCTTTGCCAACTTATCGAACCGTGAAAACACCCGTCGGAAGTGTTTCAACTTCCCGATCTGATTCTCGACCA
>DASPJG010000587.1:0-2102 GCA_035628755.1 Pyrinomonadaceae bacterium | reverse complement strand
GACGCGCGAACAGAAAGCGCAGGCGGCGGAACTTATCTCGTATGACCCGGCGACGGGCGAAGAGGTGGGGCGCGTTCCCGTGGCGACCGACGCGGAAGTGGCGCGTGCGGTGGAGCGTGCGCGCGCGGCGCAAGCGGCGTGGGGGAAGCTTTCTTACGAGGAGCGCGGGCGCGTGGTGCTCGGCGCGCGGGCGGCGGTGCTGGACGAGATGGATGCTATCGCGGAGTTGATCTCGCGCGAGACGGGGAAGCCCGTGGCGGAAGCGTTGATGATGGAACTCGTGCCGACGCTCGATCTGATGCAGTTCTTCGCGCGGCGCACGGCGCGGCTGCTCAGGCCGGAGAAGATCAACATCGGGCAATACGGATTGATAGGTCGTTCGTCGCGCATCGTGTATAAGCCGCTCGGCGTGGTGGGGATCATTTCGCCGTGGAATTTTCCGTGGGCGATCCCGCTCGGCGAGGTCGTGATGTCGCTCATGGCGGGGAACGCGGTGGTCTTGAAGCCGAGCGAGTTGACGCCGCTCGTCGGCGTGAAGATCGGGGAGGTCTTCGGTCGCGCAAATTTGCCGGAAGGACTCTTGACGGTCGTGACGGGCGAGGGCGCGACGGGCGCGGCGTTGGTCGGAGCGGGCGTGGACAAGATCATGTTTACGGGCAGCGTAGCGACGGGGCGGCGCGTGGCCGAAGCGGCGGCGCGAAAGCTCATCCCGTGCGTGCTCGAACTGGGTGGGAAAGACCCGATGATCGTGTTTGAGGACGCGAACCTGGAGGCCGCGGCGCAAGCGGCGGTGTGGGGCGCATTCGCAAATGCGGGGCAGGCGTGCGCGTCGGTCGAGCGTTGCTACGTACAGGAAGGGATCGCGGAGAAGTTTACGGCGCGCGTGGTCGAGTTGACGCGCGCGCTCAGGCAGGACGCGGGCACGCGCGAGGGCGCGGACATCGGCGCGATGTCGAGCGCGCGGCAGCGGGAGATCGTCGAATCGCACCTGAGCGATGCGCTCCGGCGCGGCGCGCGGGTGCTCGTCGGCGGCGGGCGCGGCGGGCGCGAGCAGGGATCATTCCATGAGCCGACGGTCGTGGACAAAGTTGATCATACGATGGAGTTGATGCGCGAGGAGACGTTCGGGCCGGTGTTGCCGCTGATGACTTTTCGGACGGAGGACGAAGCCGTCGCACACGCCAACGACAGCCCCTACGGTTTGACGGCGAGCGTGTGGACGCGTGACATCCGGCGGGGCGAGCGCGTGGCGGAGCGTCTGGAGGCGGGCACGGTGATGGTCAACGAAGTGCTCTACACGCACGGCATCGCGCAGACGCCGTGGGGCGGCGTGAAGTTGAGCGGCATCGGTCGCACGCACGGGCGGCAGGGCTTGCTGGAACTCGTCTCGGCGCAACACATCCACGTCAACCGCCTCGCGCTCGTGCACGATCTCTGGTGGTTCAACTACACGCCGCGCGCCGTCGAACTGTTTCGCGGCTTCGCGCGCCGCTTCACCACGGGGTCGGCGCTGCGAACCTCTCTGCTCCTGCCGCAGATATTAGGCCGTTTTTCCGAGCGCAGAGGGAAGAAGAAGCGTTAAACTATTAGACCATAACAATTTAGTTCGGCACGCGCGCTCGAAAACTCACCCCGGCAGACAACCGCTTCCCGTCCGAGTGAAATTGTTCTTTTTTTGTCACAAACCGAAATACCCCATTTTCCCGCCATTATTTCGTTACACCAGCGAAAAAAAAGCTGTCAATTAATTTACAAAAACTGTATAGTGCCCGCTCTCTTGGTTGGGTTCCGTTCCCACCCTTTCCACTCACAATATTAACCGTAACCCCGGAGGCAAAGAATGAAAAAGTTTACCCTCGCTCTTAGTTTGCTTGCGCTCAGCTTCGTGTTCCTGCTGGCGAGCGTGCCCACGAAAGATGCCGGCGCACAAGGCCGTCCCGACGATCCCGGTCATCAATCCGCCGTCAGAAACGACGGCAGGGTCGTCGCTCCCGACGGCACCGTTTTCGAGTCTCATAAAGCCTTCATTGACGCAGGCCGGAAGTGCAACACGCGCCACGCCGACGACATTGAAATTGAGCAGATCAACAAGAAGCTGGCGG
>DASPJG010000586.1:0-8408 GCA_035628755.1 Pyrinomonadaceae bacterium | reverse complement strand
CACCGCGACGGCACGCCCATCAAAGGCCGCATCATCGAGCGCGTCAAGGGCGGCCTGCGCGTGGACGTGGACGGCGTGGACGCGTTCCTGCCCGGCTCGCAGGTTGATTCGCGCCCCGTCCGCAATCTCGAAAGTTTCCGCGGTCAGGAGATCGAGGCGAAAGTCATCAAGCTCAACCGCAAGCGCTCCAACGTCGTGCTGTCGCGCAAAGCGATTCTCGACGAACAGAACGAAGGCCGCAAGGGCGAGACGCTCGACAACCTCGAAGAGAGCATCATCGTTGACGGCCAGATCAAGAACCTGACCGACTACGGCGCGTTCGTTGATCTCGGCGGCATTGACGGCCTGCTCCACGTCACCGACATGTCGTGGGGACGCCTCCAGAATCCGGCTGAGTTGTTCAAGGTCGGCGAGACCGTGCAGGTCAAGGTCTTGAAGTTCGACCGCGAGCGTGAGCGCGTCAGCTTAGGCTACAAACAGCTTCAGCCCGACCCGTGGGAATCGGTCGAAGAGCGTTTCGTCATCGGCAGCAAGGTGCATGGCAGCGTGGCGAGCGTAACGGACTACGGCGCGTTCATCGAACTCGAACCAGGCGTCGAAGGTCTCGTCCACGTCTCCGAGATGAGCTGGTCGAAGCGCATGAAGCACCCGTCGAAACTCGTCAACGTGGGCGACACGGTCGAGGCCGAAGTGCTCGGCGTTGACCCGAAAGCGCGCCGCATCAGTCTCGGCATGAAGCAGATGCAGGCCAACCCGTGGCAGACCCTGCGCGAGCGTTATCAG
This sequence comes from Pyrinomonadaceae bacterium, assembly GCA_035628755.1. Lineage (GTDB taxonomy): Bacteria > Acidobacteriota > Blastocatellia > Pyrinomonadales > Pyrinomonadaceae > JAIVJZ01. Next base: position 7,625 of record DASPJG010000586.1, on the reverse strand, counting down.
GTCGGTGCGCGTGTCTCCGGGCGCGTGCGCAACCTGACGGACTTCGGCGCGTTCATCGAAGTCGAAGACGGCGTTGACGGACTCGTCCACGTCTCCGATATTTCTTGGAACAAGCGTATCAAGCATCCCGGCGAGGTCTTGAAGAAAGGGCAGGAGATCGAAGCCGTCATCACTAATATTGACACGGAGAATCGCCGCCTCTCGCTCTCGATCAAAGACACGGAGCCGAGTTCGTGGGATCGCTTCGTCAACGAGCATAAGCCGGGCGACATCGTGCGCGGGCGCATCACGCGCTTCGCCAATTTCGGCGCGTTCGTCGAGTTGGACGAAGGTCTGGAAGGTCTCTGCCACATCTCCGAGTTGTCGGAGGAGCGCGTGGACAAGCCGGAAGACGTGGCGCAGGTCGGGCAGGAGATGGAATTTCGCGTGCTGCGCATCGAGCAGGACAACAAAAAGATCGGCCTCTCGGCGCGCGCCGCTTCGAGCGACGAACCCATCGTTGACACGAAGAGCTATTCGACGGAAGCGAAGGGCGGCATGGCCTCGCTCGCGGAACTCGGAAACTTCTTCTCCGCTTCGACGGGCGGCTCGTCCTCTGGCCGCGAGGGTGGGAGTTCCGCTGCGGGCGGCGAGAGCCGCGAAACGGCGACCGTCTCGGACGCCGACGGCGGATCGAATAACAGTGCCGTTGGTGAGGAATCCGGCAGCCCCGTGGCTTCGGCTGGCGACGCCGGTAGCGGCGGCACGACCGATGCCACTGCCTCAGACGCGGGCGATGCCGCGCCATCAACCGGCGGCGAGGCTGATGCGTCAACCGGCGACGGCAGCGACGCTTCAGGGACGACCGACGAAAACCGGAGCTAGACGTCAACCCGTTTAAGGCTAAAGCCCCGCGCCTTTGAATCATCTTCGCGGATGAGAGAAGGCGCGGGGCTTTAGCTTTTGCGTGTAAAACGAAAAGCGTGAAGCTTGATGTTCGAAGCAGGAGGCGGGAGCGGATGATGTTGCTGCTCCTTCGTCCTGACGCGTTCGTCGTTCGGGGCATCCATGCCCTGCTCCAGCCTTCATCCCGCCCCTCCATCTCTCCTGTAAGCTATTGCCTGAGAGCTATTTCCGTCTTGCGGGGAACTAATAACTTCTGCTACTGTACAATGCAGTTATGAGATTCCGGTCTTGTCGCAGAGTGTGCGGAAGACGCCCCGCGACAGCCCCTGTGAGTGGTGAATTGTGAAAGGTAAATGTATGACGAAAGCGGAATTGGTCGAGGATGTCGCGCGCGCGGCTGAATTGACCAAGAAGGATGCGGAGCGTCTGGTCGAGATCGTCTTCGAGAGCATCATCGAGACGCTCAATCAGGGCGAGAAGATCGAACTGCGCGGCTTCGGCAGTTTCCGCGTGCGCGAACGCGGCGCGCGGCGTGGCCGGAATCCGAAAACCGGCGACCCCGTTGACATCCCTGCCAAGCGCGTCCCCTATTTCAAGCCCGGCAAAGAGATGAAAGAGTTGATCAACGAAGAGTCGGCCAGCGGCGGTTCAAACAGCGGCGCGGCCACAGAGACGACGGAAGCGGGCGGCGCGACGACGACTACCAATGCCTACGGGCAAGACGACGGAAACGGCGGCAACGGTAGCGCGGGCGGCGACAACGGGGGCGGCACGCCACCTATCCATTAAATATCCGGCGGCGCGAAGGGAACTGCGAACGTGGACAGGTTGTGGACGCCTTGGCGCTATCAATACATCACAGGCGAAAGCGGCGAGAAAAGCGGCGACGACCACTCTTCAACCTCCTGTATCTTCTGCACGCTCCCGCAACAAGACTCCGCACACGACGAACACAACTACATACTCCATCGCGCCCGGCACAATTTCATCGTCCTTAATCTCTACCCCTACACTTCCGGCCACCTTCTCATCATCCCTTACGAGCACACGTCCGAACTCTACTCGGTTTCAAAAGCCGCGACCGACGAGTTGATGGATTTAGCGAAGCGCGCGCAGGTCGTTCTCGGTGAAGCTTATCGCCCGGATGGGTTCAACCTCGGCATGAACCTCGGACGCGCGGCGGGCGCGGGCGTCGCCGCTCACGTCCATCTACACCTCATGCCCCGCTGGACGGGCGACGCGAATTTCATGACCACCGTGGCCGAAACCCGCGTCCTCCCCGAAGACCTCCCGGCTACATACAACAAACTACGCGGAAAATTTTAAGAGCCGTAGAAAGCCGTAAATCGTAAAAAGCCGTCAATCGTCAATCGTAAATCGTGAATAGAAAGAATCCTGATTAAATCTATTTACGATTTACGATTCACGATTGACGGCTTTTGTCCGTCACTTCCTCGTTATCGCTTCGTCTTCGACTTCGCCGCCCTTACTGATGGGGACTTCGGAAGTTCTGTAGCCGATGCCGCGTTCTTCTGTGTCGAGGTCTGCTTGCGGAAGTTGGGTGAGCGCGCCGGTAGGGGCGGGCGGGTTGAAGCCGGGATAGTCAATACGCGCGTGGTAGATGGCGACGAGCGAGGAGATCATTGATTCCTTGATCGTGGTCAGTTCGCGCAGGGAGAGATCGCATTCGTCGAGTTGGCCGTCGCTGACGATGGCGTCGAAGATTTTACTGACGATGCTGCGGATGTTTTCGGGGTCGGGGCGCGCGAGCGAACGCGCCGCCGCCTCGCACGAGTCAGCCAGCATCATGATCGCGGACTCTTTAAACTGTGGCCGGGGGCCGGGATAGCGAAAGTCCTCCTCGTTCACCTGATCGCCGTGGATGGCCTGCGCCTGCGCTTTGCGGAGGAAATAGTGGAGCGTGCGCGTGCCGTGGTGCTGCGGGATAAAGGCGGCGATCTTGGCGGGCAGCCCGATCTCTTTGGCGAGTTTCAGCCCGTAGGTGACGTGGCTCGTGATGATCTTCGCGCTGCTCGAAGGGCGCAGGCGGTCGTGCGGGTTCGTGCCGGTCTGATTCTCGACAAACATGTCGGGCGCGGCGAGTTTGCCGATGTCGTGATAGAGCGCGCCGATGCGTGCGAGCAAAGCGTTCGCGCCGATGGAGCGGCAGGCCTCTTCCGTCAGTTGCCCGACGGCGTGCGAGTGCTGGTTTGTGCCCGGCGCGCGCAAAGCGAGTTGGCCGAGCACGGGCAAGTCCGCGTTCGACAGTTCGAGCAACTTCACGTCCGTCAGGATGCCGAAGACGGATTCGCTGACGGGGAGCGTGCCCGCCGTGAAGATCGTCGTGAACAGGCCGCCGAGCACGCCGCAGCCGATGGCCATCAGGATCGTGCCGAGCGTCAGAGGTTCCTGCGCCGCGAGGATGACGGCGAGCGCGGCGGCGGAGTTGACGGCGGCGACGAAGAGACCTGCGAGCGTGACGGACTGGCGTTCGCTGTAGCGTCCGATGCCGTAGATCGCCGCCGACGAAGACACCATCGCGTAGCACGCGATCAAGACGCCGTTTGGCGAGACCAACCCGGCGAAGAGCGCGGTGATGATTCCGGCGGTAAGCGCGAGTTGCCCGTCCATTAAAAGAAGCGCGACGAGGAGCGTCGCAACGGCGAAGGGGATGGCGAGACTCCATAGCGAGGCGTCGTTCCACGGCGCGACGACGGATTGCGCGGCGATGGTCTCGGCCAGAATCGCGCCCACCCGCATCAGGATCGTCTGGATCAGAATGGCCGAGGCGACGAGCGTGAACGCGCGCCCCTTCGAGAGCGCGAGCGGCGAAGTCAGGCTGCGGTGTTCGATGAACTTCCACGCGCCTAAATAGAGCGCGGCGACGAGCAGAAAGATGCCGATGAAGTGTTGCGGTCGCCGCCCCGTGTCGCCGTATTTGCTGATGGCGTCGAATTGCGCGAGCATTTTCGGCGTCACCGTATCGCCCGCGCGCGCGACCACCTGATTGCGCTTGAGCGTGACGAGCGTGGGCGGCGCGTTTGGCAGGACGGCGCGCGCGGCCTGCGTCGCGCGTTCGTCAACCGCGGTGATGTCAGCTGGGGAGACGACGCCCGCGCGCACCACGTCGCCCTCGCTGTAAACCTGCGCTCGCAACTGCGTGTGAATTTGCGCGAGGAGGAGCGCGGTGAGGAGCGAGAGAATGGTGAAGCAGATGACGAACAGGGTCGTCGGGCGAAACCAGTCGCGCAGCCACACGAGCCTCTGCACGACGGCGCGGCGGGCTTCGGTGAAGCGGTTGGTGAACTTGGGACGGCGACGGCTGCTCATGTTCTTGTAACTTTATTTTGAATGATGCGCGGTGCGTTGATCCGCGCGCGGGGCGTGCTTTCGCGCCTGCGAGTCGGGGGCGTGATGCTCGCTCGTGAGATCGCGCGCGAGCATCGCTCCGGCCATCTCAAGCATCGGGCGCAGGCTGCGCGCGTCCGTGGCCGACACGGCGACACACTGGCGCGCGCCCGTGGCGCACGTCTGGCGCAGGATCGAGTCGAGCGTCTCGGCGTCTACGAGGTCGGCTTTGTTGAAGACGATGAGACGCGGGATATTGCCGAAATCGAGTCCGGCCAGAATTTTGTCCACCGATTCAACGTGCTGTTCCCAGCGCGGGTTCGACGCGTCGATCAGGTGGATGAGAAGATCGCTGTCGGCGATCTCTTCGAGCGTGGCGCGAAAGGCGGCGATCAAATCGGGCGGCAAATCGCGTATGAAACCGACGGTGTCGTTGAGAATGACCTCCTGCTCGTAGGGCAGCCGGAGACGGCGCGAGGTCGGGTCGAGCGTGGCGAACATGCGCTGCTCGGCGTGGACGCTTGAGGCCGTGAGCGTGTTGAGCAGGGTGGACTTCCCGGCGTTGGTGTAGCCGACAATGGAGATGATCGGCAATTCGCGGCGCGTGCGCTCTTTGCGCCGTTCCTGACGACGCCCGCGCAGGGTCTCAATCTCTTTGTCGAGACGGTTGATGCGGTCGCGCACGCGGCGACGGTCGGTCTCCAACTTCGTTTCGCCGGGGCCGCGCCCGCCGATGCCGCCCGCGAGCCGCGAGAAGGCCGAGTCCTGCCCGGTGATGAGACGCGGCAGCAGGTATTTCAACTGCGCGAGTTCCACCTGAATCTTGCCTTCGCGCGATTCGGCGCGCTGGGCGAAGATGTCGAGGATGAGTTGGGCGCGGTCTATGACTTTGAGATCGGTGGCTTCGGAGAGCGAGCGAACTTGCGCGGGCGACAGTTCGCGGTCGAAGACGATCAAGTCTGCGCCGAGGCGCAGGGCGCGCACGAGCAGTTCGTCAATCTTACCGCGACCCAGCACCGTGCGCGGGTCAATGCTCGTGCGTCGCTGGATGATGTGGTCGAGCACGATCAAATTGGCGGAAGCGGCGAGTTCGCGCAGTTCGGCCATAGATTCTTCGGCATCGGAACTCGAACCCGTGGCGACACCGACGAGGATGGCGCGGTCGCGGCCTTCGGCGCGCCGGGTCGTGCGGCGATTGCGCGCGATTTCGTCTTCGAGCGAGTTGATGAGATCGAGAAAATCAACGTCGAGTTGCGAGGGAATCTGGGGGTCGAGAAAGACGTAGGGGTCGGCGTCGTCGCCGTCTTCCAGATGCTCGGCGGTGGTCGGCAGCAGGTGCGCCGCGCGGACGAGACCGGGCAGCCCCGTGCGCTCTTCGACGTTGACGACGGCCATCAGGTCGAGCCGGAGCAGCGCGAGGTCGGTCAAGTCGTCCTGCGTCAACTCTTCGCCGCGCAGGTGCGTGTGGACGCAACGCAGGCCGCGAAAGCGGTCGGCGGCGACGCGCGTGCGGCGCAGGTCGGGCAACTCGATGCGCTTGGCGTCGCCGACGATGACCGACTCGATGTAGCCCTTGCGATCAATGAGCGCGCCGATTTGCCTGCCGGTCTCGTGCGAGAGTTCGGAGAGCTGGCGGGCGAATTCCGGCGTCACGATCTGCTGCGGCGGAATACGACGCGAGTAGAGCTTTTCGATGCGACGGAGTTGATTGGGCTTTAGCCCCTGCGTATTGCCGTGTACGTTACTGATAGTGTTTGACCTCCTTGTCTGAGCGTGCGTGCGCCGGGCGCGTCCCCTGCACGACAAGCGGCGGCACGCGCGGGCGTGCACAGCGTTTGCGGCTTGAAGTTACAGTGAGAGGGATGCGAGCGGTATGAGTCGGACGCCGTGAGAAGCCTTGTGATGTTACCTTGCGAAAACACTTCGCTGGGGTCTTTTAAGCCGCGCGTGTGCCAGCCCTTCGTCTGGACACGCATAAAAATCGCGCGCGCTCTTTTCGTGACTCGCTAAATCAAAAAGTCGTTCAGGCGTGGATTATAGCATAGCCGTCGCGCTTGCAAGCAGCGAAGACATCTACAGTCGCTCCGTGCCGGGAGCGGCGAGGCGAACCCGCGCGGGCGCGCTGGCGGCGGGCACAGAGATTGGCCGGAGAGCAAGCGTTGCCGGAATTTGAGAGCGCGTGATAAGTGGCACGCCTTTCCTCTTCGGCGGAGCCGGGTTCGGGGCGTCATTTGTTTAGGCTGCATGGACACGCTTTGCACGCGCGACGTATGATTAAGAGCAATCAGCGATCAGCCGTCGGCAGTCAGCTAAAAACGGCAAACTTTGTCGTAAACCTGACGGCTGGCGGCTTTGGTGGAGAAACGAGATGGGCGAGCGAAGTGTGATTACGCGAATTGACCCTCCGGCGGCGATTCCCGGCGGTGAGGTCGTGATCGAGTGTGAAGGTTACGATACGAGCAACCTGCGCGCGTGCCGCGCGCTGTTCGACGGCGAGCGCAGTTGGCTGGTCGGGGCGACGCCGCGCCGCGTGCTGGCGATTGCGCCGGAGTCGAGTTGGGGCGGCGAAGTGGAGGTGAGGTTGCAGGGCGGCGACGAGCAGCAAAGCGCACCCGCACGCCTCAACGTCGGGCGCAAGCTCGCCGACGATCTGCACATGGTCTCTAACCCCGCCTTTGACCCGGACGACGGCGCGCTCTACGTGACGCGTTCCGGCGCGCGCGGCCAGAAAGAGCCGGTGTCGCTGTTCAACCTCGACGTGAACGGCGTGATTCACGACGTGACCGGCGACATCACGAACCCGACCGGCATCGCCTTCGACCCGTCGGGGCAGTTGTTCGTCACGAGCCGCAACGACGAGATCGTCTACCGCCTCACGCATTTCCACGAGGCCGTGCCCTTCGCGCGCAACCTCGGCGTTGCGACCGGCCTCGCCTTCGACCGCACGGGGCTCATGTACGTCGGCGACCGCACGGGCACGATCTATCGCATCAACTCAATCGGCGAGGTGCAGCCGTGGGTGCAGCTCGAACCGTCCGTGGCCGCTTATCATCTCGCCTTCGGGCCGGACGATGCGCTGTACGTGACGGGGCCGACCGTGTCGAGCTACGACTCCGTGATGCGCATAGACCCGAGCGGCAAGGCGGAGGTCTTCTTTCGCGGCCTGGGGCGACCCGGCGGGCTGGCCTTCGACGCAGAAGGCTTCCTCTATGTCGCCGCCTCATACCGCGCGCGGCGCGGCATCGTTCGCATCTCGCCCGACGCGATGGATGTGCGTCTCGTCGTCGCCGGGATGAACGTCATCGGCCTCGCCTTCAGCGCGCAGGGCGACATGATCGTCGCCACCAACGAAGCGGTCTACAGCCTGCCCCTCGGCATCCAGGGGACGCTTT
>DASPJG010000585.1:0-4693 GCA_035628755.1 Pyrinomonadaceae bacterium | reverse complement strand
GCGCGACTACCTGCCGCGTGCGCTCGAAGAGGTCGGGGCGCGTGCCGACACGGTCGCCGCCTACCGCACCGTGCCGCCGCAGACGACCGACCGCGCGCGCATCGAAGCCCTGCTCGTCGGCGGCGCAGTTGACTGCATCACCTTCACGAGTTCCTCGACCGTCACGAACTTCGCGCAACTCTTCGACACGCGCGATCTCGGCGGCCTGCTGAAAGACGTCCGCGTGGCCTGCATCGGCGACATCACGGCGCGCACCGCCGCTGCTTACAACCTTGCGACAGACATTCAGCCCGCCGAATTTACGACCCCCGCGCTCGCCCGCGCCATCGCCGATTATTTCGCGCCACAGAGATGAAGCATCCGCCACGAAGACCTATGCTAAACTGCGATCATGGCTAAAGGACGGGTGTTGGTCATTGACGACGAGCCGCTCGTGTTGGATACCCTGCGCGAAGTGTTGACGGCGGAAGGCTTCGAGGCGGAGGCCGAGCCGGATGCAGCGCGTGCGCTCGAACGCGTCGCGCGGTTTCTTCCTTCGGTCGTCGTCTCCGACGTGAAGATGCCCGGCATGAACGGTTTCGAGTTGCTGCGCGAACTGCGCACGCGCCACCCGGAGATCGCCGTCATCCTGTTGACCGGCGAAGGCTCGGTCGAGACGGCTCTGCGCGCGATACAGGAAGAGGGCGCGTACCACTTTTTCGAGAAACCGATTGACAGCGAAAAACTCTGTGCCGTCGTCGGGCGCGCGATAGAGGAAGGCCGCGCGCAACGCGACAGCCTCGCTCTCCGGCACGAACTCCTCGGGCGCGGCGCGTTCGGCAAATTGATCGGCAAGTCCCTCCCGATGCAGCGCGTCTACAAACTCATCGAGCAGGTCGCGCCCTCTTCGGCCTCAGTCCTGATCACTGGCGAATCCGGCACGGGCAAGGAACTCGTCGCCCGCACGATCCACGACCTCAGCCCGCGCCGCGAAGGCGAGTTCGTCGCCATCAACTGCTCCGCGATCCCCGAGACGCTGATGGAGTCGGAACTGTTCGGGCACGAGCGCGGCGCGTTCACCGGCGCGGCGGCGCGACGGCAGGGTTGTTTTGAACTCGCCCATCGCGGCACGCTCCTGCTCGACGAGATCGCGGAGATGCCCGCGCTCTTGCAAGCAAAGTTGCTGCGCGTGTTGGAAGAGCGTTCCGTGCGCCGGCTCGGCGGCTCGCATGAGATACCGATTGACGTGCGCGTGCTGGCGGCGACCAACCGCGAGCCGCACGATGCGGTGCGCACGGGCGCGTTCCGCGAAGACCTGCTCTATCGTCTCAACGTCATCACCATCGAACTTCCCCCCTTGCGCCAGCGCAAAGAAGACTTGCCGCTCCTGACGCAACATCTCGTCACACAACTCTCCGAGCGTCACGAGCGTCCCGCGCGCCACCTCAGCACAGCCGCGCTCGACGTGCTGCGCTCCCACCACTGGCCGGGCAACGTGCGCGAACTCCGCAACGTCATCGAGCGCGCCGTCATCATCTGCTCCGGCGAGTCAATCGAACGCCACCACATCGCGCCCTACCCGCTCGACCAGCGTGCCCGCGCCCGCGTGGAAGACACCATCACGCTGCCCGTCGGCACGCCCATCGAAGAGATGGAACGCCAGATGATCCTCCGCACGCTCCAGAAGACCGACAACAACAAGACGCGCGCCGCCGAACTCCTCCAGATCAGCCTCAAGACGCTCCACAACAAGCTGCGCCTCTACCGCGACCGCGGCCAACTCAACGATACCGACCACCTGCGCCCGTCGCACACTCACGTTGTGCGCAAAGTTCAGGAATAACCGGCCATGGATCGCCAGTTCACCCCGGCGGGTAATTCGGCTGTTGTGTGTTCAAACGGCTTCGGTATAATCCGTCGAAAGCAGGCACAGCGTTTTTCGATAAATGCCGCTACGGTCGAAAGCGTGTTAGATTTGTTCGCCAATCAAGCGAGATAAAGGACAGCAAAGGAGATTTCACAGCACATGGAATGGATGGCAGACCCGCAACTTTGGATCGCGTTCTTAACTTTAACCGTTTTGGAACTCGTCCTCGGCATTGACAACATCGTCTTTATCTCGATTTTGGCGGGCAAGCTGCCGCCCGAACAGCAACCGAAAGCGCGTTATATCGGACTTGCGCTGGCATTGATCATGCGCGTGATTTTGCTGTTCTCTCTGACGTGGGTGATCGGTCTGACCGCGCCTCTCTTTACCACTTTCGGACAGGAAATATCCGGGCGCGATTTAGTGTTGCTAGTCGGCGGCCTATTCCTACTGGCGAAAAGCACACATGAAATTCACGGCTCACTCGAAGGCGAAGAGGGTCATAAGTCCACGAAGATTTATCCCTCGTTTGCGGGCGTGCTTATTCAAATCATGCTGCTCGACATCGTTTTCTCGCTCGACTCGGTAATTACGGCGGTCGGGATGGTAGACAATCTCTGGGTCATGATTGCGGCGGTGGTTATTTCCATCGGGTTTATGATGGCTTTTGCGGGCAGCATCGGCGCGTTCGTCCAAAAACATCCGACCATCAAGATGCTCGCCCTGTCGTTCCTGATTCTCATCGGCGTCACGCTGATTGCCGAAGGTTTAGACCAGCACATCCCGAAAGGCTACATCTATTTTGCGATGGCGTTCTCGGTGCTCGTCGAAATTTTGAACCTGCGCCTGCGCAAAGCGAAAGCCGAGCCGGTGCAACTGCATAACCCTTACGACGATGGAAGCGAAGCCAAAGCATTGCAGCCCTAATGGGCGATTCGGCCACGCGTGGATTTCGTCGCCAGCGAAGGCCGTGGAAACGAGGAGCGGAAGAAATGAGGCTTGATCGCGTGTCTATTTATCGTCTCGGAGTATTGTTGGCGTTGATAGCTTCGGCGCAGGCGGTGCGCGCGCAGGCGGTCTACGAGATGCCGGAGGGCGTCGAGTCACGTTGGGCGAGCGGCGAGAACCAGAAGGGCGAGCGCGGACGGGGCGGGCAGGCAAACGGCGGGCGCAAGGGCTCGCCGACCGTGCCCATCAAGGCGGGCGAGAGCCGCGTGCTGGCCGAAGCCGTGGGCACGAGCGGCACGGTGCGTCGCATCTGGATGACGTTCCCAGACCGCAGCCCGCGCATGCTACGCAGTCTACGTATAGACATGTACTGGGACGGTGCGAAGACGCCTGCGGTGAGCGCGCCGCTCGGCGACTTTTTCGGTATCGGGTTGGGACAGACGACCGTCTTCCAGTCCGCGCTGTTCTCAAACCCCGAAGGCCGCAGTTTCAACAGCGTCGTCCAGATGCCGTTCAAGACGGGCATGCGGATCGTGATGACCAACGAGAGTGACACCAACCTCGACGAGCTTTTCTACGATGTTGACTACACGCTCGGCGACCGCCACGGCGCGAACATGCTCTACTTCCACGCACACTACCGGCGCGAGAACCCGACGCGCTTGCAGCAGGACTACGAATTGCTGCCACGCGTCGAGGGGCGCGGTCGCTATCTCGGCACGAACATCGGCGTCATCGTCAACCAGAAGACTTACTTCAACACCTGGTGGGGCGAGGGCGAAGTGAAAATCTATCTCGACGGCGACAGGGAGTTTCCCACCCTGAGCGGCACGGGCGCGGAAGATTACATCGGCACGGCCTGGGGACAGGGGCAGTTTGCGCATGCTTATCAGGGCAGCCCCGTCGCAGACGAAAAGACCATGCGCTGGTGTTTCTACCGCTATCACATCCCCGACCCGATCTACTTCCACAAGGACATCCGCGTCACGATCCAGCAGATCGGCTATCTCGCGCCACACAGCCGCGAGGCCATCGTCAAAGCAGGGCGGCGGCTCTATCGCGCCGGCCCCGGCCTCGTCGAGATGGACTTAACGAAAGACGGCAAGTTTGAGCGCGACGACGACTATTCGAGTTGCACTTATTTCTACCTCGCCACGCCGGAGAACAAGCTGCCGCCGCTCGACCCCGTCAGCAAGCGAATCGAAGGATTGTGATTCTTTTGGCTCACACACCGTAAGCGCGGATCAAACTGCTGATGCGTGCAAGATGGTGGTCGTCGTGCTCTGCGATGAAGTAGACGAGGTCTAAGACGCGCATCGGTATTTGCAGGCGCGGGTGCAGGGCGGTGCGCGCAACGAATTCCAACTCAAAGCCTTCCAGACGGCGCACGAACTCGCCGCGCTCGGCGCGAAACGCGGCAAGGATATTTTCAATTGCAACGGCGTTGTGGTTGGCTTCGTGCGTCTTGCGATTTCCGAGATCGGCGGGGCGCAGAGTGTCGAGTCCGGCGGCGTAATCGTCCAGACGACCGAGGTCGAGCGTCCCCAGATCGAGCAGGTGCCCGGCCTGTTCCTGCATCGACCAGTTGTCGCCGTCGCGCCGCGTCAAAACTTCGCGGGGCAGCTTGAGCAGGCGGTCTTCGAGCCGCGCGGGCGTGCCCCGCACCCGCTCCAGGACGTTCGGATACATCGAGAGCGGCAAATCGAGTGTGAATTTCCTTTCAAACCAAGCGGCGCGCGGCAACATCCCTCACGCTCCTTTCTGCTTCACTTCTGCGCGCGACGACCGAGCTGGTTGATCAACTCGCGCACGGCCATATCAAGTTGCGAGTCGCGTCCGGTGTAAGTCTCGCCGATGGGGCGCGAGACTTGTACGTCCACGGGGCGCGGGTTCAACTCC
>DASPJG010000584.1:0-2553 GCA_035628755.1 Pyrinomonadaceae bacterium | reverse complement strand
CGGTACGCCGCTGCCGCAGCGGACGGGTGCGCCCGTTGTTGATGCGGGAGCGGCGGATGCGGCGGTCGCCTTCGCGCTCGGCGCGGCTTCCGCGCCCGCGTTTGAAGAGAGGCCGGACGAAGAAAAGGAGCGCGCCGCGTCTGCGCCGGTAGAGTCCGCGTCGCTCGAAGGGGAGCGCGCCGCCTCCGTCCCGCTCGAAGGCGTGCGGGCAGAGCAGCAGGCCGCGCCCGTGTCGGCTTCGCCGGGAGAAGCCGCTCAATCGTCAACGGTCGAGCCATCCGGCGAATCCGGCGAACGTGCGCAGGAGCCGAAGTCGAAAGAGGTCGCGGGAACGGGCAGCGCGGAGTCTCCGGCGGGAGCTGCGGGCGGCGCGGCGGGCGAGGCGAAGGTGGCGGAGACGCCTGCGGAGAACAGACGCGTGACGGGCGGCGAGGACAGTGGCCTCAGCGGCAACCGGACGAACGCCGTGGGCGGCACGTCGCGTTCCGGCTCGACGGGTCGGCTGCGCCATCAGGCCAAGCAACTCGACCCCGGCACGATCCTCTATTCGCGTTACGAGATCGTGCGGCGCATCGGCGGCGGCGGCATGGGCGCGGTCTATCTCGCCCGTGATCGCAACCTCGGCGACCAGCCGCGCGCCGTCAAGGAGATGATCCAGTCGAACATTGACGAGTCGCAGCACGAGAAGGCCATCAACGATTTCAAGCGCGAGTCGATGCTCCTCGCCTCGCTCGAACACTCCTCGATCCCGACCATCTACGATTACTTCTACGACGACGAGGCCGGACGCTTCTACCTCGTCATGAAGTACATCTCCGGCGGCGATTTTCTCGCGCGCCTGCGAAACGCTCCCGGCGGTCGCATTGACGAGAAGACCGTCACCGACTGGGCGTGTCAGGTCGCGGACGTGCTCGAATATTTGCACCGCCGCAACCCGCCGATCATCTATCGTGATCTCAAACCCGCTAACCTGATGATCGACGGCAACTCAGGGCGCGTCATGCTTATTGACTTCGGCATCGCGCGCTGGGTGACGACGCACGAGAAGGGCGTCACCGCCGTCGGGACGATGGGGTATGCGCCGCCCGAACTCTTCAGCGGCAAGGTCGAACCGCGCTCCGACATCTACAGTCTGGGCGCGACGATGTTTCACCTCCTGACCGGCACAGACCCGCAGGACAACCCGCTCCTCATCTTCGACTTCAACAAGAACCCGCGCCCGCGCCAACTCGCCCCCTCGCTCTCGAACGAGATGGAGGCGATCCTGATGCGCGCCGTCGGCTACAAGCCCGAAGACCGTTTCCGCTCGGCAGCCGAGATGCGCGATGTGCTCAACGCGCACCTCGAAAAACTGCGCGCCGGGGCAGTCACCTACGGCGCGGCGCAGAGTGATCGCGGCGGCATGAAGACGATGCAGGTCGAGATGGTCTACTGCGGCTTCTGCGGCGGGCGCATTGCTTACGACGACGTGTTCTGCGCGCATTGCGGCCAACGCCAGCCGCTCGCCGTGGCGAGCGCGGCCTTGCGCACGGCGCGCGCGACGGCGAAACTCGTCGTGATGGGAACAACCGAGCTTGATTCGTCGTTCCAGTTGCACAAGGAGTCGAGCCACATCGGCAGGAGCGACCCCCATTCGCAGATTTTTCCCGAGGTTGACCTATCGAAGTTCGACCCGCAGACCAAAATCTCGCGCCGCCACGCGCGCATCTTCCGCAAAGGCGACGTGTACCTCGTCGAAGACCTCGGTTCGGTCAACGGCACGGTGCTCAACGACAGCTTGCGTCTCGCGCCGCACCAGCCGCGCGCCCTTGAGAGCGGCGACAAACTGCGTCTCGGCGAAACTACACTCCACTTTTTGATAGGGTAGCCGCCAGCCGTCAGCGTTCAGCGTTCAGCCGTAACGAAATCGGCTGATCGCCCGTCAGGCTGAGTGCTGACAGTTGATTGCTTTATTATGACGACACAGATGGAAGCGGGGCTGGCGGAGCGCAAGCAGGCGCGCGCGCGCGGGAGCATCGTCGTAGAGGCGCGGCGGCGCAGGGTGCGCGCGCCCTTCTCGCTCAGGTGCGGCGCGCTTCTCGTTGATTACACGCTGGTCGTCGCCATCATCGCCTTCGCCACCCTGTTCGCACGCACCCTCGGAGGCAGCATCAGCATGACGGGCGAGGCGACGCTCGGCATCGGCTACCTGTCGAGTCTCGCCGTGCTGCTCATCAACTTTCTCGTGCTGCCCGTCTTCACGGGCACGACCGTCGGCAAATGGGCGACGGGCTTGCGCATCGAGCGGCAGAACGGCGAGCCGCTCGGGTTTGGCCGCGCCACGCTGCGCCACACCATCGGCTATCTGGTCTCTCTCCTCACATTCGGTCTCGGATTTCTCTTCGCGGCCTTCGACGCGGAAGGCCGCGCGCTGCACGACCGCATCGCCGGCACGATTGTCGTCCGCGAACTCGGCGGCGCGCGTCCACGGATGCGTTAAAATTCAACCCCCACGTTTCAGAGGAGACGGATGACGAAGATTTGTCCCAGTTGCGATGTTCTGGCTCCCCCGGA
>DASPJG010000583.1:0-5846 GCA_035628755.1 Pyrinomonadaceae bacterium | reverse complement strand
AGTTGTTCCTCCTTCGTCGGCTGCGGCACTTGGATGAGGCGCATCGGCGCGCCCGTCTCTTCGGCGTAGGCTTCGCCAAAGCGCGCGTCTTTGAGCGGGAAGCCGCCGTTGTTGTAGAGCGCGGCACCCCAGAGCATCGCGCCGTGGCGCATCATGCTGTTGTCGTTGGCCTCGACTTCCGCCTTGTGACACTCGGAGCAGGTCTTGGCCGCGACGCGCAGGTCGCCGGGGTTGATGAAACGGACGAACTCCCAACTCTCCCGGTTCAAGAGGGCGTTGGTGCGCTCGGGGTTCGCGCTCGAAGGCTTGCCGCCGACTTTCCAGATGTCCGGGTTGCGCGGGCGCACGTGCGCCTCTTCCGTGGTCTTGCCGACGGGGTTGCCGCCGTGGCAGTAGGTGCAGGAAAGCCCCTGCCCGTCTTTGCCGCCCGCTTCTAACTTTCCGCTCGATGTGACGTGCATCGGCTCGATGTTGTTGTGACAACTGACGCAGCCTTCGGTCGCCTCCGCCGCTGCCTGTTGCGAGACGGGCGAGGCGGAGTTGTGCGAACGCGCGGGGGGCGCGATGGAGGCGGAGTTCGTCGCGGAATCCGTGGCGGGTTTATCTTTCGCGGCGGCGCGTGCGAGTTGCTCCGCGCCGCCGCTCTGGGCGGATGAACGCGCCCCGCCCGCCAGCAGCGTCAAGCCGAGGACGGCGACGAAAAACAGGAAGATGACCAGCTTGATCCGATCAGCTTTACCGACACCTTGCATTCTAGACTCTCCGTCTGACGATGACTGTCTCTTAAATAAAGTGAGCTTAAAAAATGAACTTCAACTGCGCGAACAGCGAGAACAGAGGCTTGCTCGGATCAATGATCGTCCCATCGGAGGCGCAAAAGTCGGCCACGTTGGGCGGGCAGTTGCGCGTCTTGTCCGTGTAGATGTCGCGGAAGCCGCGCCCGGGCACGAAGGTTGACGCGCCGAAAGTCATCGTGATGTTGTTGATGAGCAGCGGGCGGTAGGCGACGCCGAGGCTGTAGTCCTGACCGATGCCGTGACGGATGTTGGGCTGGAACAGGACTTGTCTGAGCGGCTCGGTGCGGTGGAAGCGCAGGAAGTTGGCATTGAAGATGGCTTTGATGCGCTGCGTGACTTCCACGTCCGCGCCCGCGTTGAAAATGAAGATGCCGGGGTTGACGAAGTTGGCCTGCCCCTGCGTCTTGCTGCTGCGCAAGGAGGGCAGCAGGCTGTTCGGCTCGACGAGCGAGACGCCCGTCTGCGTCAGGCGGATGCCCGAACGATTCCAGAAAGAGAACTGCCCGCCGATGAAATTCGGATCGTCGAGGATGGAATCGAACCCGGTGGCCTGCGAGTCGGTCGGGTTCTTATCGCCCTGCGCGAAGAAGGCGGACGTTTTGAAGCGAATGTAGTCTTTGTCGTAACTGAGTTCAAGCGCGGCCATCTGGCTGCGGATGTTGACGGGGCGACCGGCAATCGGGTTGTGCGAGTCGCGTCCGAGAGCGAGATAGTAGGAGTGCGAGAGATTGAAGCGACCGAGCATGCCGTTGCCGAGATGGCCGTCGCCGGAGAAACCGATGTAGCCGACCTTGACGCTGTGCGGCCTCACGTCGCCGACGAGCGCGGGGCGCACCTGAAAACCGTTGCGGTCAAACTTGCGCGAGGGGCGGTCGTCGTTGAACAGGAAGCTGACCTGCGCCGTGTAGCCTCTGCGAAGAAAGTCTTGACGGTAGATGTTGGCGATATAGACGTTTTGGTGGCGCGTGTCGAAGCGATTGAGGCCGCTGTTGGTGTCCTTTTCGAGTTGGGAAAAGTAGGCGGCGTTGAATTGGTATTGGTTGTTGGCGAAGCCGCCGAAGAGACGCGCGCCGAGGTTGTTGTCGGAATAGACGAAGCCGCGAAAATCGGAGACGAAAGGCTGAATGCCCGCGCGCACGGAGACGAAATCGAAGTTGGCGTTCACGTCTTCGAGTTTCACTTCGGCGAAGGCTTCTTCGAGCGAGACGTGCGTGTCGGTGCGGTTCGTGCCGCGACGCGGGTCAATGTTGATGACGCCCTGCTCGCGCGCGTTGACGTAGTTCGGCAGGCTGATGGTGGGCGAGATTTTGATCGCCCAGTTGCGCGGCTTGAAGGTGGTCGAGCCGCTGAACATCTCGAACGAGAACTGGATGACGTGGTTGGCGATCAGAGTTTCGGGTCGCCCGAAAAACTCCGCGCTGCCGGGGCGCGCGCTGCTCACGTCCGTAGGTTTCGGCGTGCGGTTGAGTTCGATGGTGGTCGTGTCAACGCCCGACAGGATCATGAAGACGTTGTTGCCGAAGATGGGGAAATCGCCCTTGAGCAAGTTCTGGTTGTAGGGGTCGTACCACTTGCCGCGCTTGAAAGGGATGTCGCGCCCGCGCGCGCCCTTATCGCCGTAGCGGTCGTATTCGGGGAAGTTGATGCGCCAGCGGTCGCGCACCTCGGCGCGGTCGGGCAAGCTGGGCGGGCGCGATTCGAGGTTGCCGCCTCCGGCATAACCCGCCGGGCGTTCGTTCGCCGTCGGGTCAACGAACGGCTCGGCCTTCTTCGTCTCCTTCGCCGCCTTCACTTCAACTTCGACAGGGCTATCCTGACCCGGTTGGACGATGATGTTCTCGCGGTCGAAGCGCATCGCGCCGGGCGCATCAACCAGAATGCGGTATGCGCCCGCGCGCAGTTTGAAGGAGAAACTGCCGTCGGAAGCCGTGCGCGTCGTCGAGCGATTGCTCGTCACCTGATTGATCGCTATGACGGTCGCCCCGGCGAGCGGCGTCTTCGCCTCGCTGCGCACGACGCCTCTGATCCGCCCGTGCTGCTGGGCGTGAGCCGACGACGGAAAGGTTGAGAGCAGGGAGACGACGAGGAGCAGTCCCGCGAGAGCGCGCGTGTGTATGGGGATAGGGAACATGAAGCCGTTAATAAAATTCGAGGCCGCAGAAAGCGATCTCTTGCGTGTAGTGCAAAGTGAAAAGTGAAAAGTCGTGATTAACGGAAAACTAACCGCTGGTTTTTTGCGACAGCACAGAAGCTCGATTCAAAAACGCGTTGGGCTGTTTTTGTAGCACAGTCGTCGCCGACTGGCAACGGAATTTTTCTCGCGCGTAACTGCGCGGCGATTTCCGCGCGCGATTTCTGCGCCCCGTCCCGCCGCCCGATAAATTCAACTTGACGGAACAAAGTTTAATGATAAATTGTAGCCGCTCCGGTTAGTATCCCAACGCTGCAAAGCGCGTCGCCGGTCTCTGCCAGCTAGTAATCAGATCGCACTTCATACGTGGCTGCTTCTATGTCCAAACATCAACCATCTTTCGCCCGACGCTTCCTGCTGCTGTCCGCTTGCTTCGTCCTGTGCGCCTTCACGCTCCTGTATCAACCGAGCGACGTTTCGCGGGCGCAGGCGACGCGCCCCGTCCTGATCAGCGAGGCCAACTCCACGCGCGCCATCGCCGTCGAATCCGTTACGCGTCTCCACGAGCCTTTCACACGCGACGCGCGCCACTCCTTCAGCGCAGACCGCCGCACGCGCGTCCAACTCTTCGTGCTGAATCTGGAACGCGACGTTAAGGCTTCCGACATCACCGCCGACGCCGAAGACGGCGCGCGTCGCATTTATCCTCTCACGGTGGAGAACGTCGCCGTCGTGCCCGGTCAGGAGTGGATGCACTCGATAACGGTGCGCCTGCACGAAGAGATGGGCGACATCGGCGACGTGCTGGTGCGCGTGCGTTACGGCAACATCGCGAGCAATCGCGTGCGCCTCGGCATCGGACACATCGGCGGCGGGTTGCCGGACGACCCCGGCGCGAAGCCGACCGCCGCGCCGCCCGCGAGCGCGCCGACGCCCAACACCAACCCCGTCACGGCGGGCGCGCTCTCGACCAACGACGTGCAGACCGTCATCGCGCAGGCCGTCTCCGCCGCCGCCGCGATGAACCGTCCCGTCACGGTCGCGGTCACGGACAAGGAAGGAAACGTGCTCGGCGTCTTTAAGATGACGGGCGCACCGGATCGCACGCAGTTTCGCGGCAACTCCGGTTTCAATCAGGAGCCGAACGACCCTGCGACCGGGCTTGTCGCCGTCGGTCTGGAAGGCACGAACCTCGTCCCCGCATTGAAGCCCGTGCCGCGCGCCGCGATCACGAAAGCGGGCACGGCTGCCTTCTTCAGCACGCAGGGCAACGCCTTCACGCCGCGCACGGCGGGCTTCATCATTCAGGAGCACATCCCGCCCGGCGTTGACTTCCGCCCCGGCGGGCCGCTCTACGGCGTGCAGTTCTCACAGCTTCAATGCTCCGACATCAAGATACCCGGCTTGCCCTTCGGCCTCTCGGCAGACCCCGGCGCAGTGCCGCTCTACAAGAACGGCGTCCATGCGGGCGCGGTCGGCATCGAGGGCGACGGGGTTTACACGGTTGACCGCATCCCGGCTGATTTCGACAAGCCGTTCGAGGAAGTGATCGCCGTCGCCGCAGGGCGCGGCTACGAACCGCCGCCGCTCATTCGCGGCGACAACATCCTCGTGGACGGCGTGCGCCTGCCCTACGTCAACGTGACGGACAACGACGCGCCGCGACCCGCGACGATCCCTTTCGCGAATCTGCCCGGCGCGGTTGACCCGGATTTCCCGATCCGCTCGGCGCAGCCTTCGGCCTTCGTCCCGCTCAGGCTCGGCCCCGTTGACGGCGCGGTTGACCTGCGTTTCTTCCCCTTCAGCGGCAGCGTCTCCGGTTCGTCGAACGCCCTGACCGCCGCTGACGTGACGACGATCATCACGCAGGCGGCAATACAGGCCGACGGCACGCGCGCCGCCATCCGGCAACCGCTCGGCAGCCCCGCGCGCGTCTCGATCAGCGTCGTTGACTCGGAAGGGCGCGTGCTCGGCATCTTCCGCACGACCGATGCTCCGGTCTTCGGCTTCGACGTGTCGGCGCAAAAGGCGCGCACCGCCGCATTCTTCTCGCGCTCGAACGCCGCGACGTTGCTTCGCGGCGCAGGGATGGGCGCGTATGTGGATCGCGCCGCCGCCGACGGCATCAATCTGGACGGCTCCGTGGCCTTCAGCGACCGCGCGGTCGGCTTCCTGCATCGCCCGTTCTACCCGGACGGCATCAACGGCGAACCGCCCGGCCCCTTCAGCACGGGCATCGGCCAGTGGAGCATCTTCAACGTCGGCCTCCAACTCGATTTAGACAAGCGGAATCTGGAATTGACGCTGGCCGGAGTGCCCAACCTGCCGTGTACTTCGATCCCCAATATCCCGAACGGCCTCCAGATTTTCGCGGGCGCAGTGCCGCTCTACAAGAACGGCGAACTCGTCGGAGCCATCGGCATCAGCGGCGACGGGATTGATCAGGACGACATCATTGCCGCCGCCGGAAGTCGCGGCTACGTTGCGCCCGCCGCGATGCGCGCCGACCAGTTGATCGTGCGCGGCACGCGCCTCCCGTTCGTTAAATTCCCGCGCAGCCCGAACCTCTAAATAAGGGATGCGGCAGCCCAGAAGCGAAACGCCCGCGTGAGTTGACGGCGGGCGTTTCGCTTTCCAGTGTGACCCGGAGGTTTTTCTTGGCTGCCGGAGGTTTTTCTTACGGGCGCGAGTCGAGGTTTGAGCGCAGACCTTCCAGATATTGATTGTTCGGGTTGACGGAGGCGAGTTGCTCGATGGCTTCGCGCGCGACCGCCTTATCGCCGAGTTGGAGCGCGGCGGCGGCGATGTTTTGCAGAGCCTTCTCGTGGCGCGGGTCGATCTTCAGAGTCTTGCGATACTCTTCGATGGCGCGCCGGAAATCGGGCGGCTGGCGTTGGAAGTAGGTGTTGCCGAGGTCA
>DASPJG010000582.1:0-4064 GCA_035628755.1 Pyrinomonadaceae bacterium | reverse complement strand
GACCGGCACGACCCGTTCGGCCACGCGCGTCTCGGCGGCATCGGCGAAGTGCTCGCGCGGCGCATCATGAGTGAGACGCCCTACGACGCGCGCTCGGCCATGCTCGGCCACCCGCAGCGCGGCGGCGCGCCCTCGGCCATTGACCGCATGATGGGCATGATGTTCGGCGCGCGCGCCGCAGACGCTCTGGCCGCAGGCGACCTCGGAATGATGGTCTCGGCGCGCGGCATCGCCCCGGCCTGCGAACTCTCGCTCGTAGAGATCACGTCCGTGCTCGGTAAACTCAACACCGTGGACATCGAACGCCACTACGATACCGAACGCTACCACCTGAAAAACATCTCCATGTGAGAAAGCATATACGCACGCAGCAAGCGCGCGGCGCACGCCGGTCGCTGTGTGCGCCGCCGGTCGCTTGCAGCCCGTGAGTTTGAAACTCCCGGCATCGCGCGCCGCTCCGCCCGCTCGCGTGAGAAAGTCGAAAAAACTCGCGGCGTCGGATTTTCCGCCGCCGGTCTGAGCATCCGCCGGAGTGGCAAAAATCATCTGAGTTGCTACAATAGCGTGCCGCAAATCACCCGTCTCAGTTGCTTTTGGAGGAATAATGAAGAAGTTTTTCGCTCTCGCACTTATCGTCGCGTCTGTCTCCGTCACGACAAATGCCCAGACGCGTCGCCCGGCTTCGACCACGCCGCGCGCGACCCAGCCCAGCCCCGCGCAGACGCGGCCAACCCCGCCAGCGCAGCCCGCCGCCACCCCGGCTGCGACCCCTGCGCCCGCCGCTTCGGCAACGCCGACGGTTGATTGTGCATGCGAGGGCGAGCCGCTGCCCGAAGTGGTGGCTGTGGTGAACGGCGTCAGGATCACGAAGCAGGAAGTCGAATCGCGCATCGCGCCGCAGATCGCCGAACTGCGCAAGAGCGTCATTGATGCGCGGGCGCGCGAACTCGATCTCCAGATCAATTCCAAGCTGCTCGACGCCGAAGCGAAGAAGCGGGGCAAAACGACGACCAAACTTCTGGAAGAAGAGATCGTCTCGAAAGCGACTGAGCCGACCGAGGCCGAGGCGCAAAAGTTCTACGACGAAAACAAGGCCAGAATCAGCGGCGACTTCAACACGGTCAAAGGCGACATCATCTCTTACCTGCGCGACCAGCGGCAGCGCGAGGTGGCGAGACAATTTGCGGAACGCCTGCGCACCGCCGCCGCCGTCAAGGTCAACGTGCCGGTGGCGACGCCGCCCAAGAATGCCGCCGAACGCGCGCGCGTCTTCGCCGTCGTCAACGGCGAGCAACTGACTTCCGCCGACATCGAAGACTCGCTCAAGCCCCTGATCTTCAACGTGCAGGAGCGCATCTACCAGTTGCGCAAGACCGAAGTTGACCTTCGCATCAACGACGTGTTGCTCGAACAGGAAGCGCAGAAGCGCAAGGTCACGACGAAGGCTCTGCTCGACGCGGAAGTCGAAGCCAAAGCGAAACCCGTCACCGACGCCGAGGCGCAAAAGTTTTACGACGAAAACAAGCAGCGCATCAACGGCGAGTTCGCGCAAATCAAGCCCCAGATCGTTCAATACTTACAGGAGACGCAGAAGCGAAACCTGCAAGCGGCTTTCGCCGAGCAGTTGCGTCAGGCCGCCGCGTTACAGGTGAATTTACGCGCGCCGGAGTCGCCCGTCCTGCAAGTTGCGACCGACGACCAGCCGGTCAAGGGCAACCCCGCCGCGCCCGTGACGATTGTGGAGTTCACGGATTTCCAGTGTCCGAGTTGCGCCGGGGTGCAGCCCACGCTTGAGAGATTGGTTGCGGAGTACGGCGACCGCGTGCGTCTGGTGGTTCGCGATTTCCCGTTGGAGCAACATGAATTTGCGGCGAAGGCGGCGGAGGCGGCGGAAGCGGCGCGCGCGCAAGGGAAGTACTGGGAGTATGCCGGGATGTTGTTCACGAACCAGAACGCGCTCAGCGTGGACAAGTTGAAAGAGTACGCTACTAAGGCCGGGCTGGATCGGCAGAAGTTCGACGCTGCGCTCGATTCGGGGCAGATGGCCGAAAAGGTTCAGCGCGACTTGATGGACGGGATACGCCTCGGCGTCAACAGCACGCCCTCCTTCTTCATCAACGGGCGCGCCGCCAACGACCGCAGCTACGAAGGACTCAAGGCCGCCATCGAAAAGGCTCTCGCCGAAAAGGCCGCCAAGCGATAACGCATCGTGTTAAAGAGTGAGCGGCTGGTTACTGAGTCGCTCACTCCGGCGCGGCCTCAAGGAACTTCATCATCTCCTGATGCAACGCGCGTCGTTCGAGAAACAGGCGCAGCACGCGCCGCCGGTTGTTGACGAGCACCAGCACGCCCTTGAACCAGCCGCGCATGTCGTACAACGTCTCCAGCGAACGCATCGCCGCGTAGCCGCACACGATTGAGACGGGCAATGCCAGCAGCGCGGCGCGCCAGCCCCAGCGGAAATACGAGAGCGCGGCGACGACGAGCCACGTCAGCGGCATCAGCGCGATGGCGGCGAGTATCTTGACCGTGGGCGCGATCTCGTCAACGCCGTGGCGGCGGTAGAGGCGCGAGAGCAGGTCGCAGGCGAGAAACGCGGGCAGGTGCAAGAGCGCGCCCGGAACCGACAGCGGCAGGAGCAGCAGGACGAGCGCGCCGCGCAGCAGGAAATGGCGGAAGACGTTCCAACGCGTGTGCGTCAGGAGCGACAGATTCTCCGCGTTGATGCCGAGCGCGCCGAGTTCCTCTTCGTGCTTCAAAATCCTACGCCTCAAAGTGGCTTCGCCCTTTCCCCCGCCATCAGTCGCCGCAGCCGTCGCAGCGGGCGATAGTTTTTCCGCGATGCGGCGACGCAGGTCGAACTCCGTCGAGAGGGTCTGGCGCAGGCTGAGTCCCTCGTAGAGCGACGAGAAAAGCTCCTGCGCTTTCGTCACCACTCCCAACTCCTCGTCATCCTCGACATTCAGCGTGACTTCGAGCAGCGACTCTTCGATGCGCGCGGAAAGCTCTCTGACGGCTTCGCGCGGCGGCTCGCCCTGTGCGTCCAATTGTGCGGCGCGCGCTTCAATCGGCGCGCCGAAACGGATCAGGGCTTCGCTGCGGAAAGAGGTCTTGGAGGTGTAGTAAAGCCCGACGGGGACGATCTTCAAACGGTCGAGCGCGCCGTCGCCTTTCGCGGGCTGCGCGACGGAAATCGCGCCGAGCGCGATGCGCGCCGCGCCGGTCTTGACGGGCAGCAGCCGCGTCGCGTTGTGTGAGACGCCTTCGGGGAACAGCGCGATGCAGCGGTTTTGCCTGAGCAGCGCGTGACACCGTTCGAACGTGAGCCTGTTTTTCGCGCCGTCTTCCTCCGGGTCGACGCGCCGGTAGAGCGGCAGAGACTCGACGGCGTTGACGAGGAACTTGATGACGGGGATGCGAAAGAGCGTGGACTTGGCGAGGAAGGAGATGCGACGCGGCAGGGCGCAGAAGATGAGCGCGGGATCGATCAGCCCGTTCGGGTGGTTTGAGACGAAAATGAGCGGCTCGTCGGGCGGCACGTAGCGCGCGCCGCCGATCTCGATGCGCCGAAAAAAGAGCCGGAGCGCGATGCTCAGGATGAGGTGGACGAGACGACGCGTCCAGCCCCCTTTTTGCCGCAACGCCATGTCGCGAAAGCGGAGTACGTAAGCGTCGCGCATGCGTGGATTATAGTCCGAATGTGGGGCGGCGATAAGTTTCAACTTCTTCACGGGGCGAGAGAGACAAGAGCGGGAGCGTTTTGCAGCCGCCGCTTTCGCCGTTTGTTATCTCGACAAAAGCGAACGCCCGCAGAAGATGTCCTCACAGCACCTCCTACGGGCTTGTTCAATCTCCCGATGCGCCGGGCGGCGCGAACTCGGAAGCTGTTGTTCGCTTTGTGACCGTTGACGGTCGCGGCGGGCGGTGTCCTCACTACACCCCACGCCTTTTATTGCGCAGAGGCTAGCACCAAACGGCAAACGCGTCAATGTAATTGTTAACCCCGGCGGTGGCCGGGCGGCGAGTATTTTTCGACCGATAGTGATCAGCAAATCGAGGAGCTG
>DASPJG010000581.1:0-4510 GCA_035628755.1 Pyrinomonadaceae bacterium | reverse complement strand
AGTTGTTCTTCCAATTTCTCGATGCCCTCTTGGGGCGGCTCGCCCGTCAGGCTGACGCCCGTGATCTGCTGCGCGATCTCCTGCTGGCGTTCGAGGTTCTCCTGCTTGCGCTTGAGGAGTTCGGCGGGGATGCCTGCGGTGATGGTCGCGCCGGTTTCGCTCAACATGTCGAGGAGCGAGCGGGCGCGCCCCTGCTCGACGATGCGGAAAGACTCGGCGGCGTAGGCGAGCGCGTCGCCCGTGAGCGGGGCGTTTTTGTCCGTGGCGGCATTGAGCGCGGCTGCCGCCAGCGCGCCCGAAGCCTCGTCGAACACGTCGCGGGTGGTGGCGAGAAAAGTCGTGCGCGCTTCGTCGGCGCGCAAAGAGCCTTGCCGGATCGTCTCGATGGTCTGCAACGCGGCGCGGTAGGAGTTGAAAGCATCCTGCAACGCCTTCGCACGCTTGCCGGCGTCCGTGGCTTGCGCGGCGAGCAAGAGGTTCGCTTTGCCCACGCCGCGCTGCGCCGGCCACTGGAGGTCGAGCCGCTTGTCGGCCTGCGCGCCTTTGGCCGCGTCCGCGTAAAACTTGAGCGCGTCCTTGATGTTGCCCTGCCGGAGCGCAACGTCGCCGAGGCTCGTGTTGGCCGCGACGCGGAAGCGGCGCATCTGCCCGATCTTGCCGATGAGCGGGACGCTGCCGCTCGCGGATTCGAGCGCGTTCACGAAATGTTTGCGCGCACTGGCGTACTCGTCGTTGAAGTAATTGACGCGCCCGAGTCCGAGTTCATAGGTCGCGTAGAGGATGCTCTGGCGGTAGAGTTCAAAAGTCTGCTGCACCTGGCTGATCGCGCCGACCGCGCTTGCACCGGTCGAGGCGGAGACATCGCCGCGCGCGACGCTGCGACCGAGACCGCCGATGCTGCCGAGCAGCCCGCTCCCCTTTTTCGCCACGCCGAGCGCGCTCGTGTCCGGCTTCGTCACGCGCATCCGCGTGTAGGCCGCGCCCGATTCCGCGATGTTGCCCGCGCGATAGTGGGCCTCGCCGATCTTGGCGAGCATCAGGTTGGCGTTGAACTCTTCGTCGCCGATGCCGACGCGCCGGGCGATAACTGCCCCCGGCTTGTTGCCCGCCGCCTTAAACAACTCATGAGCCTTCTGGTAATTCGTCAGAGCGGTGCGGTGCTGCCCCTGCCGCGAATAGAGATCGCCGAGCGCGTCGTGCGTCGCGGCCTGACCCCGTACCGCGCCCGACGCGTTGAAACTTCTGAGCGCGGATTCCAACAACGGGAGAGCCTGATCAGCCCTGCCCTGTTTCAACAACCTGCGCGCCTGCCGCAACGCCTCCGTGCCGCCGCCGGCGGGCTGCGCGCCCTGCATCGCGGGCGTCTTGGAGGGCGAAGCGACGGCGAAATTGAGCGGCGCGGCGACGACGGCGCAGGCGAGCAGGAACGTCGAAATAGTGGTTCGGAATTTCATAATGATCTCCGTGCTTACTTATGAATTAAATCAATCGCGGTGATGAGCATTTTTGAGTTGGGCGAAGCGGTCATGCGGATAACGGAGGGCGTCGGCGCGCCCGCGCCCAGGCCGAGGCCACGCGTGGTCGCTTCGCGCTCGTCCGTCGTCCGGGCGCGCCCCTGATCGTTGACTTTGCTCACGGCCACCTGTTCGCGCTCCTGCGCCGCCTTGAGTTCCGTCCACATCGCGGCGGCGGGTCGCCACGGGCAGGTGTGCTGCGCTTCGTAGCAATAGTTGGCGAGGGCTTCGCCCGTCGGCACGCCCGCGAGCGGCTGGCGCGCGAGCACTATGTAGAGGCGTTCGGCGGCGGGCGGGTCTTTGAAGACGAACCAGCGCATCTCTTCCGAGTCCTCTTCGCTCGAAGGGATTTCGTAGGGGACGTGCGCGCGGACGAAATTGACGCCGCCCTTGAGCCGGGTGTCGGGGAAGAGCATCGAAGGCTCGCCGTCGTTCTCCGTGTGGAAGATGTAGAGGTAGCCGTCGGTGTTGGTTTCGAGCGCGATGCGGATGGCCTCGCCCGTGCGAAACTGGCGCGCCGAATCGGTGCGGACGGCAAGGCCGTTGTCGCCGAGCGTAAAGAAGGTATAGCCCAGACCAATCGGGCGCGCCTTCGCCGCCTCCGTGGCGGCCACGGCTGTTTCCGCGACGGGGGTTTTCCCGTCCGCGCTCGCGCTCTCGTTTTTAACCGCGCCTTTGCCTGCGGGCTTCCTTCCCACGGTTTTGCCGGATGGCTTGGCGATGCTCTTCTTGGAGTTTCTGGGCGGAGCGTTCGCGGCGACCGCCGGGGCGGATGTCGTCTCCGGCGTCGTCACGGCCAGCCCCGCGCCCGCGCTCGCTTTAGGCTCCGCTTTGTTCGCCGTCTTCGGGCGCGTCGTGAGAAACGCGCCGCGCGTCGTGACCTCTTCGTCCTGCGGCGGCTGTTGTTGTTGCCGCTCCTGCGCGCGCACAGGGGCAAACATGACGAGCGCGGCCAGAAAAAGTTGTGAGAAAAGTTTGCAACGCATGTTTGGAATT
Organism: Pyrinomonadaceae bacterium; assembly: GCA_035628755.1. Lineage (GTDB taxonomy): Bacteria > Acidobacteriota > Blastocatellia > Pyrinomonadales > Pyrinomonadaceae > JAIVJZ01. Next base: position 2,000 of record DASPJG010000581.1, on the reverse strand, counting down.
ACTCCTTCCACGGCAAAAGCAAAGGTGTGTGTGTTTTGCTCGTCTGCGGGCGCGCCTGCGACAACAGGCCGCGCCGCTCGTTTGCGACTAACGGTGTTCGATGCGAATGTCGAAGACGACCGGCTCGGACGGCGCGCCCGCCGACTGCACGGCAACTGCGACCGCAGCCGCACCGCCATTCGTATCCAACTCTTTTACGTCTGCAACCGGCAACCCGGTTTTAGCGCGTGCGCGCAAGTCCTCCAGCTCTTTCAACTCGGCGGGCGTCAGTTCGTGTCCCGCGTCGGCTGCGAGGAACGCGGGCGCGAGCAGGGGCGTGCGCGAAAAAATGACGACGTACTCTTCCGTGCCGGGATTTTTGTCGAGTTCGAGCACCTGCCCGTCGCCGTAAGGAAAGGTGAAGTCCGCGCCAGCCGGTGCGAGGTTCGTCCTCATGATGCCCGCCGGGCGCGCGGTCAAGAAAGTCGTCGGGGCGTTTCCCACGCCGGGGCCGACAATGTAGAGATAGCCGCGCTCGCGCGTCACGAAGTGAAACTTGAACTGCTGCCCCGAAGGCAACCACAACTCTCTCGCCGCGATGCGTCGCCCCGCGCCTTGCTCCGTGTCGTCGTCGAAGGCTTCGATCCAGTAGTTGAGCAACTCGAAGCTCGCGGTCGGCTCAACCGCCGTTACGCCCGTCGCCCCGACCTCTCTCCCCTCAGTCCCCGCCGCTCGCCGCGCCTGCAAGCTGTTCCACGCGAGCCAACCGCCCGCGACGATGCCGCAGACCAGCAACAACGCGAGCGCGCTCCCGACGATCCGCATAACCGGCGAGCGTCGCGCCCCTGTCGGCGCGGCTGCGTGCGCGTGAGACGCGAGCGGCGTCTGCACCGGCATCGCCGCGCCCTGCATCGCCGCGCCCAGTTGTTCTTCCAGTGCCGCCGCACGTTGCGACGCAGCCGCTTGCGGCGCGGTCTCGACGCCCGCAGAGTGCGTTACGACGGACAGCGGCGGAGGCGTGAAGTTTTCGCGCACCAGCGTTTGTGACGCTTCGAAGTCAGGCACGACAGCGGCAACCGCGTTGGGCGTGTATGCGCCCGGCGTCGGATGAATACCTGATGCGAGGCCGAGCGCGGCGCGCATCTCCGCGGCGAACACGCCTGCGGTCGCCGGGCGATCCGCGCGATCCTTCGCCATCGCGCGTTCGACCACCCGCGCGAACTCTTCCGGCACGCCCGCGACGACCTTGTGCAGGAGCGGCATCTGGCGGCTGACGTGTCCCTGCCGCAACTCGCCGAGCGTATGGCCGACGAAAGGTTTCGCTCCCGTCGTCAACTCGTAGAAGATAACGCCGAGGCTGTAGATGTCCGCGCGCCCGTCAATCTCCGCGCTCCCGTCGCGCGACGGCTCGCCCCATTGTTCGGGCGACATGTAATAGGGCGTGCCCAGAATTTGCCCGGCCAACGTGAGCGCGCCGCCTTCGCCCGCCTGCGTCTCCGCCACGTCGCGCAATTTGGCGATGCCGAGGTCGAGCAGTTTCACCTGCAACTCGCCTTCGGCTGTGCGGTTGAGCATCACGTTCTCCGGCTTGAGATCGCGGTGGACGACGCCGTGCGCGTGCGCCGCTTCAAGCGCGCCGACGATGGGTTCGAGAATCCGCCACGCCTCCGCGGGCGTCAGTTGGCCGCGCCGCTTCAACTCCTTATCGAGCGAATGGCCTTCCACGTATTCCATCACCATGTAGGTGAGACCGTCCGCGCCCGTGCGCAGATCGTAAACCGTGACGGCGTTCGGGTGGCGGAAGCGACGCGCGGCTCGTCCCTCGCGTTGGAAGCGGCGCAGCCATTCGGTGTTGCTGCGCATCTCTGGCTTGAGCGTTTTGATCGCCACGCGGTCGCCGAGAAGGATGTGGCGCGCGCGGTAGAGCGTGCCCATGCCGCCGCGCGCGATGAAGGATTCGATCTCGTATTGCCCGTCGAGCACGCGCCCGATCATCTCTTCGCCCGCTCCCGCATCTTCCA
>DASPJG010000580.1:0-2649 GCA_035628755.1 Pyrinomonadaceae bacterium | reverse complement strand
CGCGCGCACCGCCGAACGGCTGCAAAAATTTCTGCGGCAGGGCGTCGCCCCGCGCTGCCTCGACTTGAAAGGCATCACGCCGGAGACGCGCGCCGCCTACGCGTTGGCGGCGGAGTTTGCGCCCGCGTTCAGGCGCGAGCGCGAGCAGCGCGCCGTGGAGAGACGCCTGCGCGCCGCACTCGCACTGAACGGCGGCGAACTCGTCGGCTATGAAGAAGAGGGCGAGAACTGGCGCGTCGTCTGGCAGACGCGCTCCGGCCAGAGCCACGTCTCGACCGTCGCCAGAGGCGATCTGACGGTCGTCAGCGCGGGCATCTGCCTGAGCGGTTACGACAGCGACTTCGATCTTCAATCGCTCGTCAGCGTGGTCGAGGGCGCGTGGGACGACTGACCTGTGCGGGCGTGCTCATCATGAAAACAGTCGTGCGATGCGCGAGCCGCGTTGGCAGAGTGTGAAGGTGGCGGTGTGGCAATGGACGGTCTCTACCACGAACAACTTTATCGCACGCCGGAAGTGATGGCGCGCGTGGCCGGGTTTCCGTTGACGGTGTGCGGGGCGGGCGCGCTCGGCGCGAACATCATGGAGAGCCTGGCGCGCATGGGCTTCACGCGCCTGCGCGTGGTTGACCGCGACCGCGTGGAGGAGCGCAACCTTTCGACGCAGCCTTACTACCGCGCGGACGCAGGCGCGTTCAAGTCGCGGATACTGGCGAATGCTCTGTATCGCGCGGTCGGCGTCGAGGTGGACGCGCGCACGGAGGAGCTGACAACGGCGAACGCACCGAAGTTGCTGGCGGAGAGCGCGCTCGTGGTTGACGCGTTCGACAACAGCGCGTCGCGGCGGATATTGAAGGAATATGCGGTGCGTGCGGGCGTCGCATGCCTGCACGCGGGGCTGGCGGGCGATTATGCGGAGGTCGTCTGGAACGAAATCTATCGCGTGCCGTCGGCGGCGCAAGACGACGTGTGCGACTATCCGCTGGCGCGCAATCTGGTGACGCTCGCCGTCGCCGTGGCCTGCGAATCAATCGTCGGGTTCATCGCGCAGGGCGTGCGCCGCAGCCACACGATCACGTTGCGCGATTTCGCGGTCAGACCCTACAGGCCGGAATAAACGCCAATCGTCATCCCCCGATGAATCGTGCACGGCTCTTAGAAAACTCACCCGGCGGCGCGGCTCTCGGAGCGTTGGACGGCGGCGAAGCGCATGAGCAGGCGGCGCAGTTCGGGAGGCCCGACGAGGGAATATTTGGCGCGCGTGCGGCGGTCGCCGATGTGAATCGTCCAGGCCTCTTCGGGGAGGCGCGCGAAGAGGTCTTCGTCGGTGCGGTCGTCGCCCGCGGCGAGACAAAACTCGGCCTGCGGGGCGAATTGCGAAAGTCGCGCCAGCACCTCGCCCTTGTTCGCCCAGCCCGGTTTCACTTCCACCGTCTTCTGGCCTCTGTAAGCGCGCAGTTCGGTGTCGGCGAGCATCTGTTCGAGGTTCGAGACGAGTTCGTTGGCGAGCCATTCGCCGAATTCCGGGTCGGCCATGCGGTAGTGCCAGACGAGCGAAAACTCTTTCTCCTCGATGAGACTGCCGGGCGTGCGATCCATGAAGTGTTCAAGGACGGGAAAGACCTGTTCCTTCCAATCGCTCGTGTAGGTGGGGCGGTAAAGCTCCCAGCGCATCGTCTCGGGCGAGCGCATGATCGCGCCGTGCTCGGCGGCGAGCCACAAGCCTTTGATGTCGCCGAACCAACTTTCGAGATCGTGGCGCGAGCGTCCAGAGACGAGCGCAATCGCCGTCGCCGGGTCGGCGGCAAGCGTGGCGAGCAGCGCGGCCAACTCGGCGGGCGGCACGGCGTCCTGCGGGCGGTTGGCGTAAGGCACGAGCGTCCCATCGTAGTCGAGCATGAGGCGTCTGTGCGTGGCCTGCTGAAACGCCGCGACCGCATCCTCGACGGGCAACGCCTGCGGCTTCTCCGAGAAATAGTCCGCGCGCGAACTCGCCGCCTCGCGCAGGTTCGAGATGAAGCGGTCGCCCCACGCGAAGACGTTGTTGCGCACCACGCGCTTGTGGAGCGCGGTCATGCGTTCGCGCCGCAGGTCTGCGGGCAGTTGCAGCGCGCGTTCGATGGTTTCAGCCGTGCGCTCTTCGTCGTAGGGGTTGACCAGAAACGCCTCGCCCATCTCGGAGGCCGCGCCCGCGAACTCGCTCAGGACGAGCACGCCCGCGCCGTCCTGCTGGCACGCGACGTACTCTTTGGCGACGAGGTTCAGGCCGTCGCGCAGAGGCGTCACCCAGGCGAGGTCTGCGAGCGCGTAGAGCGCGGTGAGTTCGGTCTGCGGGATGCCGCGACGGATGTAGGTGATGGGCGTCCAGTCGGGCGTCGAAAATTCGCCGTTGATCTTGCCGACGAGTTCGTCCACCTCCTGCCGCAGTTCCTTGTACATCGGGATCACTTCGCGCGAGGGGACGGCCACCTGTATCAGCACGACCTGGCCGCGCAGAGCGGGCGACTGTTTGAGCAGGCGACGGAAGGTGCGCAGGCGTTCGGGGATGCCCTTCGTGTAATCGAGCCGGTCAACGCCGAGCAGGACGCGCCGCCCGTCGAAGCGCGCGCGCAGTTCATCGCAGCGTTTGATGGTCTCTGCATCGCGCGCGAG
>DASPJG010000579.1:0-21591 GCA_035628755.1 Pyrinomonadaceae bacterium | reverse complement strand
TCGTCGTATCGCAACGCGCTTTGATTATCATGTCGAGAACTTTCTCGGCTTCGTGCATCTCGGCTGCATCAAGATTCTGCTGAGGTGCTATTTATGAGACTGCTTCTAGTAAATGGTCGCCCTCCGTAGTGGCATTACCTTCATCCTCGTTCAGGAGCTGCAAAAGTTCGCCTTTGTTCTGCTCGCAGGCCCGCTCGATTCGAGTTTCTATTTCCAGATCAAATCCACGTTTGAGTGAGCAATGCTTGCACTGATCAATATGCGCTTCCATCGCGACGATAAGGCGTTGACGCTGCGCCTCGGTCGTATGCGCCATCGCTGGAAATTTCGTCGCAAAATCTTTGTCTCCCAGAGCAAAGGTTGACAGCAGATATTTTACGTCGTGGGCGTCGATCCATCGCCCGATGACCGGATAGGTACACTCGGTCTCGCGCAAAGCTTCCTCTTGGTACTCCAGGCGAGTAGTTAATTCCGGATCCGGTTGCCGAACCATGTCGGCAATCACAGCGATAATATTTTTAGTCTCAGCCTTCATACAGGACACCTCCTATCGGATGCGCTCAAAAAACGTCAATGTAACGGTTTGTTATGCGTAGGGAAAGCTCTGACAGGAGAATAGACACAAGCCGGTTAATAAACCTGTGCCTATATTCTGTCAGAGCTTTGGTGATAGGAGTGGGAATTTGCGCAGTAGTTGCGGCTATGGGTCGGCCAAGACTGGAAGTGTAGCCGAGCAGCAGAAGTTGTAACGACAGAAAAGATATTCTGCCGATAAGTAGAGATTGAAGTGGGTTCAATCATCTTGATGTTGTCTGTCAACCTATTCACTTAGGAGTTTCCTCTTCATCGAAATTGAGACGAGCTTACTAACCGTGCTGGGGTTACTTTTTCTTTAAGCGGTACCGGACCTTGGCTTTTACTGCATTCAAGTCTGAGCGGGTCAGACGCACATCCTCATTCAATTTATCTGCGATTTCCTTGCACTTAAAGCCATTGAAGTACAACTCAAGCAAGATTTTCTCACGCGAGGTGAGGTTTTCTTGTTTAGCAGTCATCGCATCTTGGAGATCTTCATTCTCCAATATGCGGAGGATGTCCGGATCGACCATCGGATGTTGTCCAGTGCTCAACAGGTCGTCTAAGCTTTCGACGTTCGCCGTGTTTTCCTTTTTCCACTTATCTATCCAAGCATTACGCATAATGCGTAACAAATATGTAAGTGTGTTCTTTACCTCGGCGGGGTCACTCGAATATATAAGCGCACGACAAACTGCTTCCTGTGCCAAATCTTCAGCGTCCGAGAGCCTGCCGTTAGCAAGCCGACGGGCACCGATGATCAAGCGTTGGTAATAGTCCTCACAGGCTTTTTCCCAGTAAGGACGGTGTTGGTGGCGTTTATAGTTGTTGCCGTCTTCACTCATTTCTCCTCGCCTCCTTACTTGCTAAAGACCCAGGGGAGACACCAAAAAAAGTGCGAAGAACAAACGTAACGAACAGTGCGAAAGGTCTATCGCCGGTAATGATGGGTTGGAACTTTCGTGCGGCGGCTGCAACCGGTTCAAATAACTAACTCCACTTATTAAGACAGCGCCAAAAAGTTTTTTAAAAATTTGCTTCTGGATGTTCTAACTAACAGGCGTCCCATGAGCCGGACGAAAGATTGGACACGAGTTAATGAAACGATTGCGTGAGAAATGGTCCGTCACTAGCGGAAGCAGCAGGTGCTCGTCACGCTAGTTAAAACCGATGCTGAAACTCCCTCACATTAACAGGACGGTAGCAAAGGGTTTTTAAAAAATCTGTTTCAGATCTCTAACTTAGTAAGCGTCATGCGAGGTGGACAAAAGCTTTAATGTGAGTTGATGAAGGGATAGTAACCGAACACCGGTGCTCTAGTAAATGTTTATTTCGCATGAAGTCATGTCAGTGACTGAATCAGTATTTGTTCAATCTACATGACCGCCGCGAGGATGGAGTTGCGCAAGTAAGTAAAGCCGATTTTAAGAAAGGATGGAACAAGCGATGAGCAAAATAGTGCCAATCAAAAGCAAAGAATTCTTGAGCCGCTATCGTAATGCTCAAGGCGGCGAACGGCTCCCGGAAGAGGCAGTCTTTTTCACCGGGGTCATCTTATCAACGGTGCTGCCTCAAACAATTATCAGTATTTATGGCGGGCTTACTCCCTTTGTCACTTTCTTAAGCATCGCCATGGGCGGAGTGGTTTGGGGACTCATCATGTCCCGCCAGACTTCTGACCAGACCGTTTTACGCGTCGACACGGGAACCGTGCCGCAGACACCGATAAGTAAACGTGCGGGTCAGAAAAAAGCGGCATGACACACTGAGCGCACTGAGATGTCATCCGCAAGATGAACTGACGCCGGGGAGGTAGTTCGAACTACCTCCCCAGCGTCGAATTTCTTGGGGATTGTATGAAGTGCTGGGGCACGAGTCAGGTGGATGTGATGAGCCAAGACTTATTTTCAGCGGTTTTCAAAAAAAACATTTTTAAGGTCGTTACTAATGAAGCAGCAAGTAGCTGGCACATTACAGGTCATTAAAGAGAGGGAGGATCAAGATTATGACTGAAAGCGACTTTACCAAAAACACTGTGACCGATCAGGGGCACCATCATGGTACTACGGCACCCAAGACGCACTCTGACGACGGCACAAACCACGACACCGAGTCCACGCATGAAGGAGACGAACACAATCACCAGAAGGATGGTCAGGCAACGGAAAGGAACATCACCATGAAAAATAGAGTCACTCAAACGTTGGCGGGATGCGCATTGTCCATTATGTTCGTTCTCTCGTTCACAATTGGTACGAACGCCGTCAGTGAAATCGGCGACACCAGCAACACTGCCTCGAATATCATGACTGGCGCGACCGGTGGCCTCGATGGGGTCGCCGCGACCACAGTCTTAGACGACTGCACGTTCTCGAACCTCGCCACGGTCACGGTCTTCAATACCAACTTCGGTAATGACCCGACCAGCGTAACTACCCGCTTCTTCGATGCCACGGGCTCGAACGTCGCGACTGCCGAGAATACGAGTATTGCGGCGACTTTCACGGGCACCCGCTTCTTGGGCGAAACGCCATCGGGCTTCACGACCGATACGATCACGGGCTATACCGCGACCGATACGTCGGGTTTCTTCGATGGAACGTTCTCCAGCGGCTCTACTGCTTAGAGTATGCTTGAGTGCTGATCATGCAGAGTTCTGCACAGAATCTCCGAATAGAGACCCCGAGCCTCTGTTCGGAGATTCTCCGTTAAGCTACCGTTTGCGACACTATCGTTTGAACGAAGGGCTCAAAATGAGCGGGAGAAATTAATTCGTCTAATTAGTCGCGCTCTCCAGGTTGGTAACAGATAAATACTTCCTTATGCTCTTTAAGAGTTATTACCTTCTAAATCTCCCTCCGCTCCTTTGGCCCATCCTCGCGAGATACTCTTTGCTATACTATGGGTGTCAATAAACTGAAGTTTCCTGACACCCTCTTTCCAGCAACCAAAACCCCCTAAAGTATTGAGTTTTTTCGTCCTTTCATAGAAGGTTTTTTGACGCTCCCTTTTTACAATTCACATGATATGAGTTGGAACCTACACTGTGTATCCGCCCATGCTCAGCAGACCTCCGAATCGCCTAGTCTGCGCGCAGGTTGCGAAAGGTAATTGAATAGCGCATACACCGACGGGATACTGTGCTCCCACACAGACCGCGCTTCTTCGCTCAGGAAGTAGGCAGAGCGCGGCTCGGCTCGGCCACCAAGTTCACACGCTCCCACTTCTTCTCTCCCACCTTTCGCCTAATGCGCAACACGCTTGGGGCGAGCAGCGAGATACCGACGACCTGCCCGAAGACGGCCTTATCACGATGCCACCCGATCCCTGCGCCGGGGCTGTACTCGGTGACCATTACATGCTGAAACGCCTCCGCTTCCATGCCGCCAAACGCGGCGGCCACCGCGCGCAGCGCAAGGAGATATTCGGGAATGGCATCCGCTTTCCGTAGATGACGCGCGGAGAAATCGTATTGCTAGCCGAAAGAGACCACGCGACGCTTGCCCGTGTAGCCGTGGAACTCAAACTCACGGAAGGGCAGTTCGCGCATGTGCATGAGGAGCGCGTCCTAATAGGTTGTGTTGCAAAAATAGCCTTTCAGCTATTATACCGCTCTAACGTTCTATCAAACTGTGTCATCAGATCTATTCATGAATCGTAACACCTCACCTTTCAAATGGCGGCACTACGCACCAGATGTCATCCTGTTGTGCGTCCGATGGTACTGCCGCTATCAACTATCTTATCGCGATGTTGCGGAGATGATGCGTGAACGTGGGCTTGAGGCGGATCACTCAACCGTCTTTCGTTGGGTACAGAGGTACGCTCCGGTGATCAACAAGCGCATACGTCAACATTTGAAGATGAGCGGCACGTCTTATCGGGTGGATGAGACATACATCAAAGTCGGGAAGACATGTAAATATCTCTATCGTGCTGTGGACAAGCAAGGCAAAACGATCGAGTTTATGCGCTCGGCTAATCGTGATGTTTCAGCCGCAAAACGATTCTTCAAGAAGATGATGAGAGCCGAGCATCGCCGCCTGCCCTTTTCAATCAGTGTTGATAAGAATGCTGCTTACCCTGATGCTTTCACTTCCTCGCGGGAAGAGAAAGTATTGCCTCAAGATTGCACACTCCGTCGAGTCAAATATCTCAATAATGTGATCGAACAAGTTCATCGATTCATCAAGAAAAAGGTGCGAGCATCGCAATGCTTCAAGCGGTTTCATACACCAGAGCGGACTTTGGAAGGCATTGAATCGATGAACATGATGAAGAAGGGACAAGTCAAAAGGTTAAGTGGTAATGATGTACAAGGGCAGGCGAAGTTCGTCTCAAGCCTCTTTTAGACCGCGGCATAATAGAATCGGCCCAACGATCTTTCGCGCCTCAAAATAATCTTTGCAACACTACCAGTTTGTTCACAAAAATCTCATTATACTCGTAGACGAGTAGTCCAAAGGCTTACGCACGGCCACAGTTCCGGAATGGGTCGCATCTCTGTTCGGGAGCCCCGCTTAGCAGAACGCACTCGAAGAACTTTCACGCTTGAAAATAATCTTTGCAACACAACCCTGATGCGTTGTAGGCGCGGAACGCGCCGCTGCTCCCGCCGGAGCCGCCGAAGCACAAGGGCGGACGGCTCCAGATGTCGGACAGGGTGGCACGTATTGCTTGTTACTATCTAGCAATGGGCATTAGAAATTATCTGATTGAAGGCGTTTCCGGCACCGGCAAAACTTCGGTCTGCAATGAATTGCAGCGGCGCGGCTACCATGCTATTCATGGTGACCGCGAATTGGCTTATCAGGGCGACCCGGAAACTGGTGAACCGACGGATGGCTTCGCGCACGAGCACCACATTTGGCACGTAGATAAAGTAAAAGCCCTGATGGCCAACCAGGATGAAGCGGTAACATTTTTCTGCGGTGGCTCAAGAAATTTCGCAAAGTTTATAGATTTATTCGATGGCGTTTTTGTCCTTGAAGTCGACCTTGACACATTGAATCGGCGACTTGACGAGCGACCGGACTCTGAGTGGGGCAGTGGAAAGCCGACGGGACGGGAACTCATTGCGCGATTGCATCAAACGAAAGAAGACATTCCGAAGAACGGCATTTCAATCGACGCCACCGCACCGGTCGCGCGTGTCGTTGACGAAATCGTTCGTCAAAGCGAAGCAGATAAATGAATGCAAACTATCCCTGCTCATCGCCGAGCCCGGGCCTGGCGGACGGAGGAGCAGGGTTCCATAGAGGGAAGCCATGTCTAATGCCCGGCATCACCCGCCGCGCATTCAACGAAACAGGTATGGAGTCCTGCGGATGAAAGCCCCACTGTTCGCGGTCGGGTGCATGCCGTTGTTAGACAGCGCGGATTCACAAAGTAAGTGCAACACGCTTTCCTGAAGAGGAGGTGAGCTGTAATACTGACGAAGATTCCCAACCACCACGAAGAGGATATTCGCCATCATGTATTGACAACTCACCTCCGCTGAGAGATATATGCTCGCCGCCTTGAGAAAGCAAGGGCTGAGTCAATCATAGATCGCACGCGCGCTCGGTCGCCATCCGAGCACTGTCTCGCGCGAAGTCAGGCGTAACAGCGCCCGAGCGGATGGCCGCTACCGCGCCACAACCGCCCAGGAGCGAACGAATGGCCGCCGCTCCCGCTCGCGTCGCAACCAACGCTTCTTGGCCGAAGACTTCACCCTGATAGACGAACTGTTGTACTGGCAGTGGAGCCCCGAGCAGGTCTCAGGTTACCTCGCCCACCTCGGCCGCTCTTGATCAGCCACGAGTCGATCTACCGCCATCTCTGGAGGGACAAGCGCGAGGGCGGGACACTCCACGTCCACCTGCGCGGTGCCAGGAAGCGGAGACGTAAGCGCTACGGCGCATACGACAGCTGTGACCGGCTCTCAGGCAAGCGCCCGATCTCGGAGCGGGCGCCTGAAGTCGAGACGCGTGAGCGGGTCGGTCACTGGGAGGCCGACACCGTGGCCGGCTCGGGCAGCAAGACTGTATCGTTACTCTCGTCGAGCGCAAGAGCGGGCTGGTTCTCATTGGCAAGCTCAAGGATCGGACGGCCGGGTCGCTCAGCCAGCGGGCGGTGAGCCTGATTCGCCGCAACGGCGGGAGGTTCGAGACTGTGACGGCCGACAACGGCACCGAGATCCACGACTATCAGAGGATCGAAGGGCGCACGGGCGGGAGGTTCTACTTTGCCAGGCCGTATCACTCGTGGGAAAGAGGAAGTAGCGAGAATGCTAACGGCCTCATACGCCAGTACCTGCCAAAGGGAACGAGCATGGCAGCCCTTAGTCAGCAGCGATGCAACGCAATCGCACAGAAACTCAACCAGCGACCACGAAAACGGCTCGGCTTCAAGACGCCGCTGGAGTGTTACTATAATCTTAGTCAGTGTTGCACTTCAAACTTGATGTCAGGCGGCGTGATTAGCTTTAAACTGCCTCGTGAGCTTTCTCAATGAGAAAACTAATCAGGGTATCTAAACCGCCGGCCACACAGGGGTAGCGGACAAAGTCTGTGGTTCATCGGTATGTTACAGCGGCTGAAGCAAGCCTGGCGCGAGTTCAAACACTCTACTCCGGGACGCCGATTTCAGGAACTCTATCAAAGGCGGCAGCGGTCTCGGCGCGCCGGCGCGAAAAGGGCGCTCTTCATCGTAGGCGGTCTTCTCACGGTCGCGGGTGGCATCACCTCCTTTCCCGTTCCGCTCGTCCCGAGCGAACTGATCATTATCACGGGACTCGCAATATTCGCCCAGGGCTCCAAGCGCGCAGCGCGGATGCTCGATTGGATAGAGTTGCGTCTGCGACGCCCGTACTTCCGGCTCTGGAAGCCCCTGCCGCCCTGGGCGAAGGTCCTGGTTGGCTCTCTCTGGACTGCGCTGCTGCTGATAGCATGGGTATGGCTGCTATAGCTCTTTAGGGCAATAATATAGTTGACTCACTTGGCGCAGAGCTGACAAGTGGGGCTTATCGGGTAAGCGGAAACCTTATTATTCATTGAATCATGCTATACTGTTCGTTAATCGTCCTCCCCGTTCTTTTTGACAATCTACCATTCGACATTGGGATGAGCCTTATGAAACTTCTCCTTCTGCCGTCTTCTGTGTTTACACACTACGAGACAATAGAAAGAGATACCTGATGCCCAACGAACCCCGCAAGTCTAACGAAAATCATATCCTCGCACATTTACTGCCCGAAGATTACGAGCGAATACAGCGACATTTAGAGCCGGTCGAGCTGTATCTCGGTCAAAAAGTGCAAAAAGCGGGCGAGGTAATGGAGTATGTCTATTTCCCTCAGAACTCGATGATTTCTTTAATCTCTCACACGGCAGCGGGCGAGAGCGTTGAAGTGGGTATCGTCGGCTTCGAGGGGATGGCGAACATCTCTTCGGTGCTGAGGGTTGACCGCGCGCCGCACGAAGCAATGGTGCAGATTGCAGACGGCGCGCTGCGGATGAGAGTGGGGGCATTGCGCGAGGAGTTCAAACGCGGCGGCGCATTACAAGACTTGCTCCTGCGTTATACGCAGGGACTACTGTTGCAGACTTCACAAGTCGCGGCGTGCAACCGCCTGCACTCGATTTCGGAAAGACTGGCGCGATGGCTGCTGATGAGTTACGACCGTTGCGCGTGCGAGGATTTACCGTTTACGCAGGAATTCCTCGCTCTGATGCTCGGAGTGCGGCGGGCTGGCGTGACCGAGGCGGCTCTCATCCTCCAAGCCGAGGGTTATATCAGCTACCAACGAGGTCACATCCAAATCATGGACAGAGAAGGGCTGGAGGATTACACCTGCGATTGCTACGAGGTCATTAAAGAGGAGTTTGACCTCCTCACCGCATAAGGCTTGAGCCTGACTCCGCAACACTGATTCACCGCCTTTATTCATCCCTTATCTATCGATGGTGGTCCAACTATATTATTGCCCTTCCAAGGTATCAGCATACAGAGGGAGGCACAATCACCGTGAAGGCGGTAATAAGGAGAGCAAATGAGGGAACAAGAGAAGGTTTCTGAAGCTGAGCAGGAAAGCGGCGCGAAAGGGATATTCGTCGGCGACGGTTCGACCCCGAACTACCCGGCGCTCCTGCTCTTTCTGGCCGGCGGTGTCTTGGGCGGGCTCGCCGTCCACAATTCCGTCAACCGCGGCGGCGGCTACGTCCTCTATCTGACCGCCGCACTCCTGTGCGCTTTCGTGTCCTTCGCTCTCATCGCCAGGAGCGGGAGCAAGAAGTAAGCGCGTATGAGGGCATGCGCCCGCAACCCGCCCCGGCGGATTAAATATCGTCACCCCCGCCGGATACCACCTGCGCGTGGTTGAGGGCGGCGACGAGGGTGACGCCCCCGATAATGTTCCCGATCAGGGTGGGTAAGATGTAGCTTCCGAGCACGCTCCCCCACGCTTTCCCGCCCATGGCCGCCAGAGCGAACACCTCTACCGCACCCGCGATGATGTGGCTGAAATGGCCCAGCCCGACGATGTAGGTGATAAAAATAATCACCCACACGCGCGCCGACTCGGCGAAAGGCAAGAGCCAGACCATCAGCGCGATCAGCCACCCGGCGAAAATCCCACGCAGCAGGACTGTGCCGAAGCCGGGTTCCATGGCTTTGCTCCCGATCTCCGCAAAAGCGGCACGGATGTGAGGCTCGAAGGCGTTGGTCTTTGCCAGCACGAGGGCTATCAGCAGCGCGCCGAGCAGATTTGCCACAAGCACGACTGACCAGAGCCTGAGGACGTTGAGAAACGTCGACGCGTCTTTGCGCTGCAAGAGCGGCAGGATGGGAGTCAGCGTGTTCTCCGTAAACAACTGCTGCCGCCCGAGGATGACGATCAGGAAGCCCATGCTGTAGCCGAATTTTGCGACGAGAGGACGCCAGCCGGCGTCCGGCAGGTAGGCGTGCAGCAACCCTTCACCAATCAGCGAGAACCCCATCGACAATCCCGCTGCCAGCCCCGACCAGAAGAGCGCGGAAGAGGTGCGCTCTAGCTCTTCATCGCCCTCTTTCAAAATCGTCTTGTAAACGACCTTGCCGCTCGGAGAACTTCGTTGCTCTACTTCACCCTGCTCAGAGTCTAGACGTTTCTGCTCGTGATCAAGCGGCTCTTGTTCAGTCATAGTTTTAATCCTGACAGTCTTCCCTGTTTGATTAACTTCCCCTCATCCGTTACCGCGACCCGAAGCGCAGTCTGATGCCAACGCGCGCGAGTAGCGGCGGGCCGAGTGTGGTGACGGGCGTGCGCCCGATCTCGTAACGTTGATTAAGCAGATTTTCGGCAGCGACGAAAAGTTCGATATTGCGCGCGACGCGGCGCGAGGCGAAAGCGTCGAGCGTCAAGTAGCGGTCGAGGCGAAAGCGATTCTGATCGTCATCGAACTGCGCGCCCGCCGCGCGTGCCTGTAAGCTGAGATTGATGAGTGTTGGATTAGCGTAACGCATTTGCAGGGTTAATTGATGGCGCGCGACCTGAGGGATGAGCAATCCTTCGAGCGCTGTGTTCGCCGGAAACCTCAACACCACGGCGTCGGCGAACAGGTACCCGCCCGAAATTGTCCACCGCTCGCCGAATCTCGCCTCGGATTCGATCTCGACCCCGCGCGAGCGAGTGCGCCCCAGATTCCGGCGCTGCCTGGTAATGAGTGTTGGTGTAACACTCAAAGTCACGTTGGCGACGGGACGAGTGATCTCCGCCCAGAAGAAAGTGCCGCGAATGTCGAATCTACGGCTGAGAGGTGTCACGCTTACCCCCGCTTCGCCGCCCGTCAGTCTTTCGGCGCTCAGTCGTTCGTTGGCCTGCGTCAACACGTCGCCGACCCGAAAACTTCTATACAACTCGTTTAAGGTCGGCTGCCGAAAGGCGCGGTACGCGGAGGCGGTGAGCGAGACGCGCTCGCCCACGCGATAGAGCGCGGATAGTTTCGGGCTGAAAGCCGTTTCTGTTCGATCAGGGAAGAGGTTCGTCAACGCGGGTGCGTTTTGCCTGAAGGGACCGCTGGCCGAGAGCGCACCGTAGTTGCTCCAGCGGTCAAAGCGCGCGCCGCCCGTCACCAGCAAGCGCGTGGTGAGACGAAAAATGTCTTCCGCGAACACGCCGATTGTCAGTTCGCGCCCGCCCGCTCCGACGAGGGATGACGGGCTGCCCTGTGCGAAGGCGATCTCGTCGCTTGCGCCGCGAACCGCGCGCCCGTCGAGACCCGCGACGATGGTGTGGCTGTTGCCGGCAGCACGCGACCACTGCGCGCTGAAGCCGGCGACCTGCGCCGGGACGCGCTGCACGCGCGTCAAAGTTTCGGTTTCTCTATCCGGCGAGACCGCGGAAAAGTTTTGGTCGAAAACCTGCGCGCCCCCATAGGCCCTGAGTGTGAAAGTGCCTGCGGTTTTCGATTGCCAGTCAAGGCCGACGCTTAACTGACGAATGCGTGTCCGGTTGGTCTGCAGAGGGGTTCCGTTAGTTCTCGATTCACCGAAGAGCGCGCCCCGCACGAACGCGCGCCCTGTCCCGCCAAGCTGCCTTTCGAGCGTAAGATCGAGCGTCGCGTGGCGCGTTCCGGCGGGTGTGTCGACGCGCCCGCGCTCGCCCTCCGCGACGATGATGTAACCGCCGGTGCTGAAGAGTCCCGCCGCCAGTGCGACGCTCCAACGCCCCTTGCTCCCGCCCGCAAACAGCGAAGCGTCGGGCGTTCGTCCGTTGCCGTAGGAGGCTTCAAGCGACGCGGCGGGGTGAGAAGCTTTTCGAGTGATGACGTGCACCACGCCGCCGAGCGCAGAACTGCCATAAAGGTTCGACGCGCCACCACGTAAGACCTCGACGCGCTCCACCGAACCGCGCGGGACTCGTCCCCAGTAGATCCAGCCGCCGAAAGGATCATTCATCGGGATGCCGTCGGCCAGCACCAGCGCGCGACTCGCTCCGCTCGCCCCGACGCCCCTTAAAGAGACGCCCTGCGAAGTCGGATTAGCGGTGCGGCTGCCCGAACGGCGAAAGAGTTGAAAGCCCGGCACCTGTCGCAGCGCGTCGTCGAGTGTGGCGGCCGCCGTGCTCGATAACTCTGCCGAAGAAAGTATGACAATGCTTGACGGGTTATCGCCGAGACGAGTTTCAGTGCGCGCGGCTGTCACCGTTACCTGCTCTGAGAGCGAGGCCGGTAGGAGCACGATCCTAAGCCCGGCGGGCGCTCTTTCCCCGGCGCTCCAATTTTGCTCGGCGGTTGCGAACCCGCGCGCGCGCACCACGACCACACCTGTCGTTACCGATCCGGTACTGATTATGAATTCCCCATTAACATCGGTACGCGTCTCACCGATTGTTGACGAGGCGACATTCAGAGAGACCTGGGCATCGGCGACAGGTGCCCCCGACTGATCCAGCACGCTCCCTTCCAGACGAAATCCCTGCGACGCTTTATTGGGCGCGGCAGCGACCGGCGTACTAAGCGCGCACACGACCGCCAGACCACAAACCAAGCAGAGGGCAGTGTTTGTAATCAGCCTGTCGGCTGCCGGTGCGTTTAATGCTTTGCGCTTCGTTAAGATGAAGATCATCTACGACTACCCTTGAGCCTTATTTGCCGGTATTGTATGGCTCAAACGTCAAGGTTTAATGGCGATTCCCCAGGGGCCGTCACCGGCGGGGACGGTGGCTGTCACTTGGTTGCTGCTCGTATCTATGACCGATATGTCGTTCGACAGGCCGTTAGCCGCGTAGAGCTTCTTACCGTCGGGCGTGAGCGCCAGACCCCAGACACGGTTGCCGACGGGAATCGTGGCGAGGACTTTGTAGTCGCCCGCGTCAATCACCGAAACATTGTTCGCGCGCCCATTCGCCACGTAGATTTTCCGGCCGTCCGGCGAAACGACGACGCCCATTGGCTTCACGCCGTCGCCGCGTGGCAGTTCTATGTTTTTAATGACCGAGTGGGTTTTCGTGTCAACCACAGAAACGGTTCTGCCAAGTTCGGCAGTGACGTAGGCCAGTGAACTGTCGGGAGAGAAGGCTGTGTCGCGAGGTCTGGAGCCGACCATGAAGGTCGCCGTCACCTCATTCTTTCCCGTGTCGATCACAGAAACCGTGTTGCTGGTCTCGGCGGTCACGTAGACCCAGCGCCCGTCCGGGCTGATGGTGACCCCCTCCGGCTCTATGCCGACGAGGAGCGTCGCGACGACGCGCCCCGTGGCTACGTCCGTGACCGAAGCCGTTCCCGCATCCTCGTTGGAGATGTAGAGCCGCGTGCCATCGCGGCTGATGGCGAACTGTTCCGGGTCGCTGCCCGCGTCGTACTTCGCGATTACCTCGCCGCTCGTCGTGTCAATGGCCGCGATTTTGTTGATGGTTCCCGGAGTCTGTTGCGACGAGAAACTCAGGGCGACGTAGACCCGGCTCCCGTCAGGGCTCATGCGGATGCCTCGCGGCCTGGCGCCCACCTTGATTGTGCCGGCCACGCTGTCGGAGCGCGTGTCGATTACGGTCACGGTCCCGTCCCGCTCGTTGCTCACGTAAGCGCGCGGCCCCGATTCCCTAACCCGGCAGCCGTAACAGAGTTGAAGTATCAGTGCGGCAGCAACGAATTTGAGCGGTTGCCTGCAAGCTCGTGAGAGACCCATTCTTTGATTCTTAACCTTCAGCATGTTCGGAAAACGCCGAATTGGTTCGAGCCATCATCATGCGCCCCGCGACCTCGCGGTCACTTGAGTGTGTACAGATAGCCGGCGATGTCTCTCGCGTCTTGTTCGGTCAGCCCCAGATTCGGCATCGCCGTCAGGGGGTCTACCCCCTGGGGATTTTGGAGCCAGCGGATCATGTTGTCGGGCGTGTTCGTCAAAACGCCGCCGACGTACGTGCGGCTCGCTATCCTCGTGAGCTCCGGGCCGACGAGCGAATCAGCCTCCGGAATGCCGGGTATGGTGTGGCAGGAAGCACAGCCATATTGTCTGATCTTCTCACGACCGCGCGCAGGGTCTCCCCCCGTCATCGCTGCCGCCGACCTCTCCGCCTCTCCGCTGCAAGACGCCAGGGCGGTGAGCAGCGCCAGTAAGAACAGGCAGGTAACTGCGAGCCTGGAAGTATCCGCCATCGTGCGCCCATTTCTCATACGTTCCCGTACCTCACGACTCGATTTCCGCCGCGGCGCGTTCCAAGCGCAGAGCTTTCGCTTCGCTCCTCAAGACGCTCCGCTCAGACTCGCGCATCCAACCCGCGCAGAGGGCCAGGCCCGCGACGATGTAGACCAGCCCCGCCGGCACCCACATGATGAGGCCGCCGAGTTGCTGGTCTTCGAGCGCGGTCAATCCCCAGGACGTGGTGGTCTCGGCGTAGGCGGGGTAGAGCACCGAGCCCGCGAACGTGATGAGCGCGCCCAAGACCCCGCTGTGAACGGCGGTCGTGAACAGGTAGAGCAATGCGATCCCATAGCCCTTCACCCCCTGCGGGCCGTGTATGAGCGCCCACCAGAACAGAAGCGCCGAACCTAAAAAGAAGATGTGCTGTA
Organism: Pyrinomonadaceae bacterium; assembly: GCA_035628755.1. GTDB lineage: Bacteria > Acidobacteriota > Blastocatellia > Pyrinomonadales > Pyrinomonadaceae > JAIVJZ01. The sequence continues at coordinate 7,486 of DASPJG010000579.1, read as the reverse complement.
AGGTATGCACGAGGTCACTCCGAAGGGTGGCCTGAAAAAGAACGGGTACGTGCCAGACCCAGAGCGCGACCGCGTGTATCGCCCAGGCCGCGAGAGGATTAGTCACCGCGCGCCATGCGCGCTTGAACCACGGAGCCTTGCCCCACCCCCCGACGCGCCGCGCCAAACTAAGAGGCAGCGCCCACAGGAAAGCGACGACGGGCCTGCCCAGAACAAGGAGCGGTGCGGCGACGAGCATCAGCAGTTCGTGCTGCGTCATGTGAGCGGAGAAGAGCACCTCGCCCAACGGGTGCAGAGGGCTGACCAGCGCGACCAGGAGCGCTAGCCACCCAGCCGCGTATGCCCACGCTTCCCAGCGCCTGATGCCTTTCCCGCTCGCGGCCTCGCGCCAGAGTTTTCGGACGCCGCGTAGATATAGCCAACCCGAAAGGGTCAGGCTGACGATGACCAGCGGGTCTAAGCCCCACGTGTAGGGCAGATCGGCGAGGCGGTGCGGCTTGCCCTCATGCGCCGAGGCGGGGGAAAAAAGAAGGGGGAAAACGGAGAGCATGAAAAGGCACAAGGCCAGCGGCCGGCGGAAGCATCTTCCGCCCCGTGACTGCTGCCTGTTGACAGTTGCCTTCATCTTTCGCACGGCCCGTGGATGAAGATCGGAATCCACTGGGCGATGACGACGAGCGTAATGAGGACGCTGATCATCAAGCCGACAGCTGCCATGAAACGGGTGCGCGGCAGGACGCCCGCGCTCTCGTCCTCCCACACCGCACCCGCGAGTTGCCAGTTGCGCCACGATAGAAGCCCACCGCCGACCGTTACGAGCAGCGCCAGCAGTGTGACCAGGTGCAGGGTCCACTCCCGCCCCGAGCCGCATGCCGGGTTCACGAGCGCGTAGTTGATCTGCAACTGCGTGAGCATCGCGAGCGGCGCGGCTAGCACGCCAGCCCAGAGCGAAGCCGGCCCCGCCCCTTCTTTGAAATCTTTCGCCGCCTTAGAATTCACTTTGTCAGCCCCTCTTAGAGCACGCGCGGCGCGATGTAGATGACCGCGTAGACCAGCAGCCACATGACAATGACGAAGTTCCAGTAGATGCTGTTCTCGGAAACGTCCACGAAGCGTTTACCCTCGACCGGCCCGGTGAACATCAGGACGATGAGCACGACGGTGTCCATCATGTCCGTCAGAAGGTGCGCCGTGTGGAAGACCATGTTCGCCCAGACTATCGAGCCGTAGGCGTTCTGATCCCAGCGACAGTTGAGCGCCCCGAATTCGAAGACGCGAACGACCGCGAACAGAAGCGCGAACGCGAGCGTCACGATCAACCAGATTCTGACGCCGCGCAGATCGAGTTTCTCGGCAGCCTTCTTCGCCAGGTGATTCGGGACGAAGCTCAAGAGGACGATGCCGGTGTTGACCGTGCCCCAGAGCAGGTTGGGCGGGCTCGTCATACCCGGCGGCCAGTCGGGGACGCGCGTGCGCAGGTAAAAGTAGGAGATGAGGAACACGACGAGCATCGTGCCCTCCATGAGGATCATGCTCCACGTCGCCCACCAGGTCAGTTGGTGATGCCCGAAAGCGTAAGTGGGCAAGCCTGATACGTCTATCGTGCGTCGCGCGCTCATGGCATCTCCTCCCGAAGGCGGAGAGCCTCTTCTTCCCCGATCTTCTCTTTAACTTCTTCGGGATGCCGCTCCTCGGCATCCCTCTGCTTTGGCCAGAACCAGCCGACGAGCGCGATGGCAACCGGGATCGTGCCCCAGACCACGGCCCACGGCGTGAAGATCGAGCCGATGAAAAGTGCGGTGGTCGCGAGCGCGGTCATCAACGGCCAGATGGTGGGCTCGGGGAATTCCTCTATGTGATCCGGCTCGGCGTCGAGCATCTTCGTCACGAGCACTTGTCGCACGTCGCTCCTGAGTCCCACGACTTCGGGTTGATCGGGAGGTTGCGTCCAGAGCGTATCGCGTCCCGCCACGGTTGGTATGCGCAGGAAGTTGTAGGCTGGTGGCGGCGACGTGGTAGCCCATTCGAGTGTGCTGGCCCCCCACGGGTTGTCGCCCGCCGGCACGCCGCTCCGCTGGCTCTTGAAGAAGTTAATGATAAAGACGAGTATGCCCACCGTCAGCAATACCCCTCCTGCGCTCGCGGCGAGATTCAAGTCGCCCCAGCCCAACTCGGGCAGGTACGTGTAGACGCGACGCGGCATCCCCTTCAAACCCAATTGGTGCATTGGGAAGAAGGTCAGGTTGAAGCCGACGAACATCAGCCAGAAATTCCACTTGCCGAGTCGCTCGCTGAGCATGCGCCCGGTGAACTTCGGCATCCAGTAATAGAACGCTCCGAAGAGCGGGAAGACCGAGCCGCCGATCAGAACGTAATGAAAGTGTGCGACGACGAAGAACGTGTCGTGCACCTGTAGATCGAGCGGAATGCTCGCCTGCATGACCCCCGTCATCCCGCCCAGCACGAAGGTGAAGAAGAAGCCCATGACGAAGAGCAGCGGCGTCTTGAAAACCGGACGCCCCGCCCAGATGGTCGCAATCCAGCAAAATATCTGGATGCCGGAAGGGATGACGATCATCATTGTCGCCGCCGTAAAGAAGCTCTCGCCCATGCGGGGAAGCCCCACGGCGAACATGTGATGCACCCAGAGGCCGAAGCCGATAAAGCCGGTCGAAATGAGAGAGAGCACGAGCGCCGTGTAGCCGAACATCGGTCGCCTGACGAAGGTCGGGATGATGGCCGAGATGAAGCCCGTCGCCGGGATGAAGATGATGTAGACCTCCGGGTGTCCGAAGAACCAGAAGAGGTGTTGCCAGAGGATGGGGTCGCCGCCTTCGGCCGGGTTGAAGAAGTGGGTCGAGAAGAGCCTGTCCGTGATGAGCGTGATGCTCGCCAGCGCCACCGTGGGCATCGCGAAAAAGATCATGAAGGCCATCACCACGATAGACCAAACGTAGAGCGGTATCCGGTTCAGCGACATCCCGGGCGCGCGCAGCTTGAAGATGGTCGTGATCAACTCGGTCGAGACGACGAGCGCCGAAACTTCCGTGAAGGTGATGAGTTGCGCCCAGAAGTCCACGCGCTTACCCGGCGAATACTCTGGTCCCGCGAGCGGCACGTAAGAGAACCAGCCCGTGTCCGGCCCGACGTTGAGGACGAAGGCGACGTAGATCATGATGCCGCCGAACAGGTAGATCCAGTAGCCGAAGGCGTTCAGGCGCGGGAAGGCGATGCTGCGCGCGCCGACCATGAGCGGCACGAGGTAGACGGCCATCGCCTCCATGACGGGCACGGCGAAGAGGAACATCATCGTCGTGCCGTGCATCGTGAAAATCTGGTTGTAGAGATCAGGGCCGAGGAAGGTGTTTTCCGGGCGCGCGAGCTGAATGCGCATCAAGACGGCAAGTATGCCCCCGAGTATGAAGAAAGCGAAGGCGGTCGCGATGAAGCGCCTGCCGATCGATTTGTGGTTCGTGCTCGCGAGCCAGCCCCAGAAACCGGGCTTATCGCCCCACGTCTTTTCGAGCCTCTCGTGCTCGTGCTTGTCAACGGTCTCTTCGGCAAGAGTCTCGTCGGCATGAGTGATGTCGAGACGCAGGGCGGCCTCCCGCAGGGCTTCCACATCAACGCGCGGCGCGGTCGCGCGCGGCTGTTTTTTCTCTCCGCCCTCTTTTTTCTTCCGTCGCGGCACTTGCACCTCCGGGGCTTCACTTCAAACTTTGCAGATAGTCGAGCAACGCCTGCAGGTCCTGAGGCTCCAGGTTGTTAGGCGGCATCCGGTTGCCGGGCTTGATCTTTTGCGAATCCACTACCCAGCCCGCCAGGTGTCCGCGCGTGTTCTCTAAAGTCCCCGCCGCGAGCGTCGGCCGGCTCGCCACGTGCGTCAGGTCGGGGCCTACCCTTCCGCCCGCATCCGTACCCTGAATCCGGTGACACATGATGCACGGCGACGAGAGAAAGACCTGTTGCCCCCGAGTCTGCCCGGGCGTAGAGGGCTGGGCGGCGGGACGAAGCTGCGCTTCGTACCACGTCTGAAATTGCTCTGCAGACTCGACGATGACGGTAAAGGCCATGTGCGCGTGCTGGTGGCCGCAGAACTCGGCGCACTGCCCTCGGTAGGTGCCGGGGCGGTCAGCCCGGATCCAGGTGTTGGTGACGTGACCCGGGATGAGGTCAATCTTGCCGTGAAGGTTCGGAATCCAGAAGCTGTGAATCACGTCGTTCGACGTGAGCTTGATAAGCGCGGGGCGACCCACGGGGAGGTGAATCTCGTTCGCTGTCGTGACGATCAGGCTCGGCGTGTCGTTGCTGTACTTAACATCCCACCACCACTGGTGACCCGTCACCTCTATGACAATCACGCCCTCGCCCGAAGAGGCGATGGAGTAGAGCGAGCGACCCGTCAGGAAACTGGAGACCAGGAGCACGAAGAGGATGATGACGGTAATGCCGACGCCGCCCATCACCGCGTGCGACATGCGCCGCTCCCTGCCGGGGTCGGGTTTCGTATCTGGCTCGTCAGTCCTGTCTCCGCTCAGGGGCCTGCGCCTGCGGAAAGCGGCGACGAGCAGCAAGCACATCACTATCAGGAAGACTGCAGACAGCGTGTAGAACATCAGCCACCAGAGCCCGTTGATATGCCCGGCCTGCGGCCCCGCCGGATCGAGTGCCGACTGCACTCCCGCGCACCCCGACAACAGTAGCGAGCAGAAAACAGCGACCACCAAGCGGTGGAGGGCTCCGGCTCGAAAGGCTCTTAAGGTTGTCGTGCTTGGTCTCATGTGTTCTGCCCCGTGACTGCTTACTGTCGTCCGCTCGCTTTTACCGTGGCATCTCCGCGGATTTTGGCAGGGTCGAATTTTTCACCGGCTCCCGCTCTTTCGAGTTCTCAGGCGGCTTGCCTTGCAGGTGATCGGGACGGGCCGGCGCGGCGTCCTTCGGAACCTGCCCGCTCATCGAGCGCACGTAGGCCGCTAACTGCCAGACCTGGAAGTCCGGGACCTTGCCGCGGAAGGACGGCATGCCATTCGGCCGCCCCTCGACAATAGTCGAGAAGACTTGCTCCGGCTGCCCGCCGTAGACCCACTTGTCGTCCATGAGCGGCGGCCCCATCCCACCGCCCCCCTGGGCGTGGCAGCCATTACAGTTGTACGCGTTGAAGAGTCGCTTCCCTTCGGCGAGCGCGTAGGCGTTTTCTTCGTACTCGTTCTTGACTCCAGCGACGGGTACTTTCTGGCCGGCCTGCAAATCGCTCAAGGTTTTCGAGTTGATGCGGCTCGAAGCCGGCGGCTCCACCCTGAATCCCCGCTCTTCTCTCTCACACGAAACAAAACAAAGCCCGACGGCACCGCAGATTAGGGCGGTGACGATGAAGCGCGCTCCGTTCATCTTGTGCCTCCTCACATTTCTCGATCCTGGTGGGAGCCTAAGGTATCACCCCGACCCGCGGGACGCCGTACTCGTCGAGGATGCTTTCGATCTCCCGATTCCTCCGGCTGAGCACTTCCTCCAACCGATCTTTGAACATGTTGTCGCCGCGCCTTACGCCGATTGAGATGTCGAAGACGAACGGGAGAAAGGGCAGGTCTATCTCGGGAGAGACCGGCACGACCTCCAGCGCGACTCGTTGCCTTTTCGCAAAATAGCCCGCCAGCGGCCCCCACACAACGGCCACGTCCACTTCGCCCTTCGCGACGGCCGCGACGATTTCGGCGGGTGGGTCAGACCGCGCGTAATCGCCGTTGACGTTATAGCCCCTGACGTTGGTGATGATGTGGCGGTTGCTGAGAGCGTGTGCGGGCGGCGTGTTGGCGGCGTCGTCGCCGATCATCTGCACGCCGATCTTAACGTTGCGGAGAACTGCGTCATCGAAAGAGCGAACGCTCAGTCCCGCGTTCTTCCGGTAGACGAAGGCGTAGGTCGAACGGTAGTAAGGCGCGGTCGTGAGCGCCAGTTCAAAACTGCTGGGCACACCGATAACTATGTCGCAGATTCCCGCCCTGAGCGTATTACGGATGAAGCCGCGCCGCTGCGCCCACCACGTGTACTCGACGCGCAGATTCATTTCGCGGGCGATGAGTTCGGCAATCTTGTTCTCAAACCCCTCCTGCCTGTGGTTCGAGAAAGGGAGGTTGTTGGGGTCGGCGCAGACGCGAAGCACGCCCCGCTCCAAGGCCTGCTCCGTCTGCGGGGTCTGTCGGGGGGGCTCCGGCAGCCGCGCTTCCTGCGACGCTCCCTGCTTTCTCCCGGCGCATGAAAGCAGCGAGGCCGTGAACAGAGCAAGCAGTGTGATCGAGCGGACTATCCGAAGCGGCCTCGTGCCTGTTGGGCTTTTTAATACGCCGTTAGGGCAGCGAAAAGACATAGAGCGTACCCCCCTTGGTCGTGTACTCCGGCAGATCGGACATCGCGCCAACGAAACCCAAAGCCGCCGTCGGGTCACGCGGGTCGAGTCCGGCCGCGACGATAGCGCCGGACCAACCGCCGACGCCGGACAGAATCGCCACGTACTGCTTGCCGTCCGGTCCCCTGTAGGTGACCGGCTGGCCAATGATGCCGGAGCCCGTTTTGAACTGCCAGAGCAGTTCGCCGCTCCGCGCATCCACCGCCTTGAAATAGCCGTCCATCGTGCCGTAAAAGACCACGTCGCCCGCCGTCACGACCGCACCGCTCCAAACCGGGAACTTCTCCTTGATGTCCCAGACCATCCTGCCCGCCACAGGGTCCCACGCGCCGAAGACGCCGCGATTGCCGCCGGGGCCCGCGTACATCTTCGTGTTCATGCCGACGTATGGAGTGCCTGCGATGTAACCCGTCTCGACCGATTCGGCGTCCTCGCAGAGGTTGTTGTGCGGGATGTAGACGAGGCCAGTGCGCGGCGAGAAGGCCGACGGCTGCCAGTCCTTCGCGCCCGGGCTGGCAGGACAGATGTCACGGACGACGGTGTTGACCCGCTCCGTATTCTTCTCTTCGTTGTAAATGAGTCGCCCTGACTGAAGGTCGACGCCCTTCGAGGTCGTAACGTGCACGAAGGGGTTGGCCGAAAGCACCTGACCCGTCGCGCGATCCATCACGTATACGTAGCCGTTGCGCTCCGGGCGGATGAGGACTTTACGCGTCTGACCATTGACGGGCATCTCGATCAGGATTTGCTCGTTAACGCCGTCGTAGTCGTGCAGGTCGTGCGGGCTCCACTGGTAGAACCAGACGGCCTCGCCCGTATCGGGGTTGCGCGCGAAGATGCCAGACGTCCACTTATTATCGCCGGGTCGTTGCGCCGGGTTCCAGGGACCCGGATTACCTGTCCCGTAGAAGACGAGATTCTGTTCCGGGTCGTATGAGATCCAGCCCCACACGGTTCCTCCACCCGTCTTCCAGGCCTCGGGCGGCCAACTGGAAACCCCCAAATCCTTTCCTCTGTCCTGCGAATAATGAGGCTTGAAGTTGGGGCCGATCAGGCAGTCGGAGTCCGGCCCCGTGCTGTACG
>DASPJG010000578.1:0-13999 GCA_035628755.1 Pyrinomonadaceae bacterium | reverse complement strand
CTCTGGATACCAGAAGTTCGTGCCCGCACAGTCCGGGCATGACCGCTTTTCTTCGTCGCTGAGAGCAGGTTGGCTTCCCTGCTCGGGTTCGACGGCGGCGATCTCGGTGGCGCGCTTCTTATCTACCTTCCAGAGTCTGCGGCGCAAATGCTCAGAAAGAAAAGCTGGTACGCTTGAGATGGTGGTGCGCCCGGCGGCAATGCGCAATTCTGTGATCAATACTTCTGCCAGTTCTTCCCATTGAACTGCGTTCGCGGAGTTCTTTCCCGTCAGTTCTTTTTCCACCTGTAGGAAGGCCTCGGCTAGGCGGCGTGTAGCCTCATCATCAAATTTCTCTTCTTTAGTCTTAAAAGAAGTCTTAGGATCGCTGGAAACTGTTGAATCCTCAGTGCTTAGACTCACCCCACTCACCCCACTTTCTGCAGTGACTGGTGTCACCACTTTGTGATCAGTGTGACTGGTGTGAGTGGTGTGAGTGGGTGGTGTGAGTGGGGTGACCTCTTCGGGAAGTAAGACGGAGTATTCGCTTCCGCCTTGTTCACCAGCGATAGAGCGCACCTGCACCAGCCCAGCCGCTTCAAGACGTCGGAGATTCTTATACATCGTGCGCTCCGAGCCGATATGCGAACCTTTCATAATGGCCGTCTTAGTCATCCGCACCGAACGCTTGGGTACGATAGCTCCGCGGGTCTTGGCATAGAGGTAATCGTATAGTTGCTTGCTTTTGCCTGAGAAAGCACCTGCCGGTACAGCTTCGCGCACAATGGAATTGGCTACCTTGGCAAAATCACGCGACGGCGCGGCGGTGGGTGGAGTGACTGCCGTGGGTGGGGTGAGTGATGTGGGTGGAGTGACTGCAGCGGGTGACGTGTACGAAGTAGGCTGAGTTAAACCTAACAATTCCTCGACCGGATGAGGTTTTCGCAGGTTGGCGAAGGTATCTGGCGTTTTCTTCTGCGGTTGGCGAGTCTTGATCTCGGCCTTCTCTTTGCCTTTAGTTTCCGTCATCCGGCCTCCTGTACGAGCCTAAGGGAACTGTCCATTTTGAGCCTTTGCAGCACTTCGTCCGTTAGAGAGTCATAATCCTTACTACCATGTGAGTCGGGCGCGTGCTCAAAGATGCTTTTACGAAGGGAAGGCGCGGTTTGCAGTTTGACATTTGTGCGGATGACGGTTTCGAAAACCTGACCATCGAACATTTCCTGCATCTTGGCGAGTGCTTCGCCGCAGATGCGGTTACGCCCATCGAAGTAGGTCATCAAATAGCCCAAGATGGAGAGGGAAGGGTTGAGCCTCCGCGTCGCCTGCATCGTGCCCGTCAGGTCAACCACGCCTTCGAGCGGGTAGAACTGAGCTGCGACGGGAACTATCGTGTGGGAGGAGGCAAGAAGCGCCTGCGTCAAGGTCATTCCCAAGCTGGGCGGGCAATCAATAACGGCAAAGTCGTAGGCTTCCAGCGATTCCAGAGAATCTTTGAGCCTGTAATGTTCCTCTATCTGCACCGAGCGTTCTAAGAGCGCCAGCCGGATATGAGAGGGCGCGATGTCCAAACTTTCAATGTGAGTCTCGTAGATCGCGTCAATCAAGCTCGGGCGTTCCTGGTAGCCGACCAGGACATCGGCCAGCGTCGTCTTGATTAGACTCTGGTCGAGGAAGGTGAAGGTCGCGTTGCACTGGCTGTCCAGATCAACCAGAAGTGTCTTATAGCCCCTGATGGCCAGTCCGGCGGCAAGATTGGTGGCAGTCGTGGTTTTCCCGACACCGCCCTTCTGATTTGCGATGGCGATGGTCTTCATGCCGCGACTCCTCTTCTTACCCGGTCGGCGTCGTCGAGCACCCTCTGAATGTCGCTGACCCGAACCCTCTTAACTCTCGCGTCGAGCACGTCCTGAAAGGTCTCAATGTTGTAGGAGCGGATCAGCCGCCACAGTGCCGTGCGCGACACCCCAAGCTGGGTTTGCGCTTCGCTGATGCTAATGGTTTGGGGAGCAGAGTTTGTTTTGATCATAGTTATGCCTCGCGCATGATAACAACCGATAGGGCTTTTTATCGCGTGTAGAGCACGATGTCAATCGAAATGTTTCAACACGCGCCAGCAAAGCAAGAGAGGCAGTGATTCATACTTGACTAACTTGGACGAAGAACACGGTTAAAAGGGCAGGGAATTAAGGTGCTTCATGTGCTGGGCTGAATGTTGAGTGAGTCAGGTATACCTTTTGCCCAACTTGGAGTCTCTTTTAAATTCTCACGTCGAACTCAGGTTACTGAGAGGTGAGAGCGAGAGCTATCACAATTTTCAGATAGGACGTAATAATCTGAGGCGCAGCCGTCGGCTCTATTCAAGCCGACGGCTGCGCCTCAGACTGTTGCACTTTCAGGACAGGCTTATCGCCTTCTTGAACCTCACCGACTACTGGACACGGAAGATGCCCCACATGCCGCCGTCGAATAGGAACGAGGTCTGGTTGCGGTAGAGGTAGTCGCCGCGAATCTGGAATCTCCCTCCTGCTCCGTTCTTCAGCAGAAGGTCGAAGTGACTACCGGGGCCAATCCCGAAACGAGTACCCTCCCACTGGGAGAGAGGATTGTGGCCGAGCATGGTCGAATTGTTCATATAAGGCAATTCTTCCCAGATGTGTCCGTGCAAGTTGAAGACGCTATTGCGCGCATGACCGCCGGGCATCAACAGGCGGAAACGGACGGGCATACCCGCTCCCGCTGTGAAGACGGGCGTGGCGGGGTCGCCGCCGACAAACGCGTTGGTCAGCGAGTTGGTGAAGATAAAGTCGCGCGTCTGCTCAAGCGGAGTGTCGGGTTCGAACCCGAACCGTTTCCACAGAGGCTCTGTCCGGTAGTTGAATGCTTTCTGTCCAGAGTCTTCGGGGTCTTCCGCTTCTGCCAGATTGGGCACCGCCGCGTAATTGCCAACGCCGTCGAACCGCTCGCCAAAGCGCAGGTTAAGATCGGTCTGGTGGAGCAGGACGAACTCACGGAAGCTACCGCTGCCGGTGGTGATAGTGGCCGAGGCGCGTGAGTGTGCGTCCTCGATCCATGTCGCCCCTTGCGGCTCGATGATGAGCGCGCCGATGGCACCTTTGTTCGAGTGCTTGATGGGGTCGGAAGACTGTAGGTTCGTCGCGCCAAACTCGATTGGCGTCGAGAAGCCGAACCCGTCATCGCGGACGGTCATGTCGCCGGCGTACCACTGGTAGCTGATGCTGTGGCCGGGGGCGGCAGTCTGTAGTTTGTTGAAGCCGACGTTGGTGCCGTCGCTTCTGGTCACGTCGAAGAAGACGAGTTGCGGGTGCAGGCCGACGTGCCCGGACGGCTTCACCTGATTGGCGTTGAAGCGGTCAACGATCATCGGCATCGTATTGAAGCCGTCGAGGTCTGGCGGCTGCGCGGGCAGCTTATTGGTGAGCGTCAGGTTGATACAGTCGCCAGCGTTGGCGCGCAGGACGAGCGGCTCGACGGGCACGCCGGGCAGCAGTTGGTTGTTCGCATCGAGGTCGCTCGAACGGACATAGACGATGGCCGTCGGGTCGTGCAATTTACCGCCGAAGTTTGTGCGCGGGTTGTAGACGAGCGTGCCGTCGGGCAAGGCGTCCTGCGCGGCCACCGCCGTGACGCTGAAGTTTCTCACCGGCGCGGTTTTCGGGCAGACGCCGTTGAAGTCTCCGACGTTGTTAATCACCGGGCCGTGGCCGTCCGGGTTGTTCGGCAGCGGTTGCAGGTCAGGTTGCTGGCGATTGTAGGCGCGCATGATGCCCCACAGACCGTTCCACTGGTCGTCAACCGCGACGCCCGGTTGATAGAGGTAATCGGCGAATGAGCCGATGCTGCTCTTCGGCAGCGTCGGGATGATGAACTCGAAGTGCTCGGAGATACCCATCATCTGGTTGTTGCGGTAACCGGAGTTCGGGTCGCTCGGCTCGAACAGCCACTTGATGCCGTGAACGCCAAAATTGTGCCCCTCTTCGTGCGCGCCGACGAGCACGCGTATCTGCACGCGGTCGTCCTCATAGGCTCTCAGGAGCGGGGTGAAGGGGTCTTTGCCGAAGACGCCCCCGCTCAGAGGCGGGTAGAAGCCGGGCTGCGTGTTCATCGGCGTGAAGGTGCGCGTGATGTCCGAACGATAGACGTGCGACAGATCGCCGGGCAGACCCGCCACCTGTTGCGGGAACTGCGCGTTCGGGTTGTCAACCACGCGATGCGGGATCGGCTCGTTGCGATAGTTTAAGACAAACGTGCCCACATCGTCGGCTGAAATCGCCTCCGGGCAGGGCAAGGGCGCGCCGCCCGGACACTGGTTCGGACGCTCCAGAAGGAACGGCAGCCCCACCTCTTTCCTCGCCGGCGGGTTGATAGCGTTTGGCGGGTCGGGAATGGGATTGCCCTGTGCATCTACGCCGCCGCCCGCCTTGTAAGCATGCTGGAAGTCGGCAAACTCAAGCAGGAATTCTCGATAAGTATCATCAGCGCGCGGCGTCAGGATGTCAGCCCTCCAACTGGTCGGCCCGCCGTCGAAACGGGTGCCGAATATTTGCCCCGTCTCCGAGTGACGCCAGACCGAGTCGCGCGGTTCGATGACGAGTCCGGCATAGAGACCAACCTGCTGGTGCGTGGACGGGCCGAAATGGTCGTGGGTGAAGGCCGTGCGCAGCGTGCGGTCTTCGCCTCCGCGATTGTGAACATCGTCTGCGAACCAGCGCGAGATGGTCGTCTGCGCGCCGAGCGTGCCGAAGAACGGGTGCGGCTTCGGCGTGAGCGTGAAACGCGAGCTGCCCTGAAACGGCCTCATGCCGCCGAGGGCGTTGATGGCGGTGATGCGCTCAAGCACCTCTTCCGGCGCAAACGAGCCGTCCTCATAATTCCAGCCATTGCCCGCGCCGTCGGAAGCCAGCACGTCGAACTTCACGAGGTGGATATGCTGACCCATGATGTCGGTCGGCGTCCTGACCTGAAAGTCGTCGAGTTGATAGACGCGCGGCACGAGGTTCGTAAACTGGAAGGTGATGCAGTCGTTCGTGTTGCCGCGGAAGAAGAGCGGCTCGGGCGGCTTCGTCCCATTTCTGAAGGCTTCGACATCCCCCCACAGAGCCGAGATGCGCTGCTGCGGGAAGTGCCAGCCCGCTTTGTTGAACTTCACATCGAGTTGGATATTGGCCGACTTGTAGAGGCGCGGGAGACCTGCCGGGTTACCGGCGTCGTCGCGGCACGGGTCGGCGAAGGGCGCGCCGCTCTTTGGCGGCAGGCCGTTAGTGAGGAAGAAGCCGGGCACGCCCGACGGCGTGAAGGTCGGGTGTTGACGTTGCGCGTGGAAGTTCATCGCCGCTTTTTCAATCGGCGTTCCCTGTTCAGGGACAGCCCTGGCGTCGGCTTCTTCGAGCGATTTGTCGAAGTCGAGACGCGCCTTGTTCGGGTCGAACTGCGGGAGGTGCTCTTTGTGATGCACGGCCTCGCCGCCCGTGATGATGTGGCGCGGCAGGCCGCCATCGTCAAGCGTGTCGAGCGGCGGGTGCGGCGGTCGGTGTCCGGCGACGCCGGGCACGAAGAAGGGGAATCCGGGGTTGCCCGTCCCCGTTACCTGCGCCTGCCCGTTGACGATTGAAACCTGCCCCTGCGGCATCGGCGGCATCGGAAGCGTCGGGATGGGGACGACGGCAGGGATGGGCGTGCCGCGCGAAATCTCGCCGTCGGGCAGAGCGCGCGAGCCGGGCGCGGGGCGACCGTCGCCGTCGAGCGGCGTCCCCTCTTCAAACACGTCATGAACTCTCCAGTGCCCCCACATGCCCATCGCAAAGTGCGGATAGAAGTGGCAGTGGAAGATGGAATCGCCGACCGTCTTGCTGCGGTTGCCCGCGCCGCCGTGCAGTATTTCCGTCGTGAACGAGTAGCCGGGGCCGAAGGCCTGACTGTCGAGCACGGTCGAGTTGTCGCTGTCGGGCGTGTGGAACCACTGGTGCGCGTGCAGGTGATGGACGTGGTGCTCTTTCGGGCCCGCGTGCGTGACCCGCATCTTCGTGTGATCATTCAGGTAGCCGTGATGGACGTTTGAAGGGTCTTCGGGGAAGAAGACTTTGGTTGCCTTCGGCCCCTTTATCAGGTTGCCGTTCGAGTCCTCCGTGTTGGCCGGGATGTCTACGATCTGCGCCGGATCACCGACCGTCCAAGAGGACAGGAAGAACTCTTCGTAGAGACATTCGGTGCAATCGTGCATGGGGCCGACGCCGAGGCGGTTGGCTAAAATCTCCGCGCCGATGCCGCCCGTGCCGTAGTTGATGGCGAAGGCGTCGCGCACACTGTGCAAGGTGTGCGAAAGAACGGGGTCTTCAAAGAACTGCGGGAAAGCCTGCACGGCCTTAATCTCGTCGTGGTAAACGAGCGAGAACTCGCGGAAGGGCTGGTTGCGGTCAGGCTCCGCAGGGTTGGAGCGGTAAGTGTTTTCGGGAAACCGTCCCTTGTTCGGCCCCGTGATGATGGCGTTCAAATCGCCGTGGACGATCTCGTTGCCGTGCAGTATGCGCAGGACGGGCTGACCGGCGCGCGGGTGGGTCGGCGGATAGACGGCGTCGTAGTTGATGAGAGGGTGACCCGCCGGTGTGCGACCTGTCGTCGCGTAGGCCAACTCCTGTTGCGTGACCTGACTCCTGTACCACTCCGCGCCCTTCGGCTCGACGTTGACCATGCCGAACAGTCCCATTGCGAGCGAGCCGCCATCGCCCTCGCCGCCCGTCGTCGCCGCCGTGCTGTAGAAGAGATGGTTGCCTTCGCGCTCGGCGTAGTAAGTGTAGGTCGCCGTGCCTCCGGGCGGGACGAGGCTGTTCGGGTTCGTGCCGACATTCGAGCCGTCGTCGGTGATGTTGTTGACGAGTTGCAGCCCCGTGACGTGCACGCTGGCGGTGCGCGTTGCGGGTTGGTTGTCGTCGGCGCGATTCGGGTTGAGAAGGTTCTGGAATCTGATCTCCAGTTTTTGCCCGACGTTCATCCTGAGGATGAGCGGGCGTGCGCGCTTGCCGGGGCGCAGTTGGACGTTGCCCGCCACCAGCCCGTGCGACGGGTTAATCGGTGCGACATCGCGCCGCAGAGCGTAGATCATCCCGGCGGGGTTGAGCGCGCCGAGGCGGTTGTAGAAAAAGACCTGATCGAACGCCACCACGTCGGCGACGATTGTGTCGGCGGGCGTCGGGACGGGAAGCGGTGTCGGCGCGGGCGTCGGCGTCGGTTCCGGCGTCGGCGACGGCGACGGCGTCTGAGCGGGCGGTATGGCCTGCCAGTAAGGTTCGTGGTCGTTGGCGGTGTGATTGGTCAGCCTGATCTGGTCGAGGCCGTTGACGTTCATCGAGTAGATTTCGTTGTTGCCGTCGCGCGCGCTCATGAAAGCGATCTTCGCGCCATCGGGCGACCATGAGGGGTCGTCGTCGTTGACGGTGTTACTCGTCAGCCTCAACGGGTTCGAGCCGTTGACGTTCATCGTGTAGATTTCGTTATTGCCGTCACGATTGCTGACGAAGACGAGCTTCGAGCCGTCGGGCGACCAGAAAGGCTCCGTATCGCTCACGGTGTTGTTGGTCACTCTGGTCTGGCCCGTGCCATCGGCATTGATCGTGTAGATTTCATTGTTACCGGCGCGATTACTGACGAAGGCGAGGCGCGTCCCGTCGGGCGACCACGCGGGCTCGGTGTCGCTCGCGGAGTTGGTCGTGATTCGCGTCTGCCCGAAGCCGTCGGCATACATCACATAGATTTCGTTGTTGCCGTCGCGGTTACTGACGAAGGCGAGGCGAGTCCCGTCGGGCGACCACGCCGGGTCGGTGTCGCTGTTCGTATTGTTCGTGAGTCTCGCCTGAACGCTGCCGTCGGCGTTCATCGAGTAAATTTCGTTGTTGTTGTTGCGATTGCTGGTGAAAGCTATCTTCGCGCCGTCGGGCGACACGGTCGGGTCAATATCGTTCGTCGTGTTGTTCGTCAGCCGCAACGGGCTGGAGCCGTTGGCGTTCATCGAGTAAATCTCGTTGTTGCCGTTGCGATTGCTGGCGAAGACGATTTTGCCGTTTGCAGGCGTCGCGGTGTTGCTGATGGTGAAGGAGTCGAAGTATGCCCCGAATGACGAACCCGCCCCCACACTGTCAATGACGAACCGGATGACGTGTTGCCCGGCGGTCAGGTTGATGCCCGTCTTGGTGAGGGTCTTCCACTCCCAGCCCGTGTCGGAGACGGGTATTGACCCGGTGACGTTCACGCCGTCAACTTCGACGTGGAATGTGCCGCTCGCGCCCTCTGCCCAGAGACGCACGCCGAGAGTGTAGACGCCCGCAGCGTTGACGTTGACCGTGTACTTCAACCATTCTCCGGGTTGCGTGTACGCGATCATGACCTCCCCCTCGTCGTTGTCAATGTCCACGTCCGTGTCGCGGTAAAAGCCCGACCGGTTGCCCGCCGTCAGGTCGTGATAAGCCTTGCCTTCACCGCCGTCGTCGAAGTCCTCCATCTCGATTGTGCCGGGAATTGCATGAGGCGTGCCGCGGAAGGGCGTGTGAGCGACCTGCTCATCCACCACCCTGATCGAATCAAGATCGCCGATCCCGCTGTGCGCGCCGTTGCCCTCGAAGACCAGGCGCAGCGTATGCTGTCCCGCAGCCAACTGCACGCCCGTCTTCGTCACCGTCTGCCATTCCCAGTTCGTATCGGGGACAGACATCGTGCCGGTGACGTTCACCCCGTCAACCTCGATGTGATAAGTGCCGCCCGCGCCGTCGCCCATCGTCCACTGCGCGACGAACGAGTAGGTGCTCGTGCGCGCCACGTTGACCGTGTATTCCAACCACTCTGTGGCCGTCGGCCAGACGTAGGTCGCATCGGACGAGGTGTAAATATCCACGTCCGTGTTGAGGCGATACCGCTCGCCGCCGTTGCCCGCAGTGGTGTCGGCGTAGGCTTTACCTTCGCCGCCCTGATCGAAGTCCTCGGCCTGAATAAGACCCGGCAGAGGAATGGGCACGCCGTGGAAGGGGACTTGTTCGGCCTGCTCATCCACGACCCTGATCGCGTGGAAATCGCCGACGCTGCCATAAGCTCCGTTAGTCTCCATAACGACGCGCATAACGTGCTGTCCGGCAGTCAACTGCACGCCCGTCTTCGTCACGCTCCGCCTGTGCCAGCCCGTATCGGGGACAGATATCGTGCCGGTGACGTTCACGCCGTCAATCTCGATGTGATACGTACCGCCGGGGCCGTCGCCCGCCGACCACTGCGCGACGAACGAATAAGTGCTCGTCGCGCCGACGTTGATGGTGTATTCCAGCCACTCGCCCGCCTTTGCATTTTCGACGTAGAAATTCCCCGTGCCGTAGCCCTCGTCCACGTCCACGTCCGTATTGCGGTAATCGCTGGCAGAGTTTCCCGCCGTCGTGTCGTGATAGGAGATACCCTCGCCGCCATCATCGAAATCTTCCGCCTGGATGATGCCCGGCACGGAGTTGGGTGTGGCGATCAGTTCGAAGTCGAAGCTGATGTCGGAACTGGAAACAGCCGCCTGATGAACCTCGACGGCGACCACGTTAGTACCGCTCTTCAAGAGCCGCGGGTCAACGATGCTCTCCCAGAAATATGTCTCGCTCGTCGAATCGGAGACGGCTAAAGTTCCCGATGAAATCTCGCCGCCGGGCATGTTGCTTCTAAAGACTTCCGTGCCGTTGAGATAGACCACGGCCCCGTCGTCCCTCAACAGTCTTAATCTCAAACCACTATGAAGCGCGGGGTCGGTGACATGGAACGAGCGTCTGAAGTAGGTCGTGATGTGCTTGTTATTAGGATCGCTTCCGTAACTGACGACCTTTTTTTCGTCTCCGTCACCGTAGCCGAGTTGCGCGCTGCCGGAAGCCCAACTGCTATTGTCGAAAGTGATTCCGCGCCAGTCCGTGCCCTGATCGGAGCCGTCGTCCAGATAGCTCCACGTCGCGCCCGAGGCCACGAGTTTCGTGCCGAACGGCGTCTGCGCTGACTGTTCGTTCACGACCCTGATGGAATCAAAATCGGCGACCGCACTGTAGAAACCATTACTATCCATGACGACGCGCATGACGTGCTGCCCGGCAGTCAATTGCACGCCCGTCTTCGTCACGCTCTGC
The DNA here is from genome assembly GCA_035628755.1 of Pyrinomonadaceae bacterium. Taxonomy (GTDB): domain Bacteria; phylum Acidobacteriota; class Blastocatellia; order Pyrinomonadales; family Pyrinomonadaceae; genus JAIVJZ01. The sequence continues at coordinate 3,869 of DASPJG010000578.1, read as the reverse complement.
CATCCCCAGCCCGTATCGGGGACGGACATCGTGCCGGTAACGTTCACGCCGTCGATCTCGATGTGATACGTGCCGCCGGGGCCGTCGCCCATAGACCATTGACCGATGAACGAGTAAGTGCTCGTTTGCGCGACATTGATCGTGTATTCGAGCCACTCCCCGGCCTGCGGCCAGAGGGCATACTGGACGGAACTGTAGCCTTCATAAATCTCCACGTGCTCGTCTGTGCGATACTGCCCGCCTGCGTTGCCCGTCGTGTGATCTGAGTAGGCTACCAACTCTCCGCCGTTGTCGAAATCTTCCGCTTGAATGATGCCCGGCACAGCATGAGGCGCGCCGTGGAAAGGAGTCTGTGCCGCCTGCTGGTTCACGATCCTGATGGAATCGAAATCGGCGACCCCGCTGGTGATGCCGTCGCTCTCCATGACGACGCGCATGATGTGCTGGCCTGCTGTTAACTGCACGCCCGTCTTCATCACGCTCTGCATACGCCAGTCGGTGTCCGGCACAGACATGGTTCCGGTCACGTTGGCTCCGTCAATTTCGATGTGGAAGCCGCCACCGCTATCGTCTGCGGACACCTGCGCGATAAACGCGTAGGTGCTGGCTGTGCTGACGTTGATGGTGTATTCCAACCACTCCCCTGCATGTGGCCAGACGTAGAACTGTCCCGCGCCGTAGTCGCTGTAAATATCAACATCCGTGGTGCGATAAAGCCCGCCTGAATTGCCCGCCGAGAAGTCTTGATAAGCGACGCTCTCGCCGCCGTTATCAAAGTCTTCCAGTTCTATTATGCCGGGAACGGCCAGAGGCGCGCCCTTATAAGGTGTCTGTGATGCTGAAGTGTTGACGATCCTGATGGAGGTGATGTCGCATATGTAGCCGTGCGAACCCGCGCTGTCGAAGGAGAGCCGCATCACCTGCTGCCCCGCGCTCAGGCTCACGCCGTCTTTGATCACCGATTGCGAGATGTGCCAGCCGCCGCTGTCGGGAACGGTTAATGTTCCGGTCTTGTTAACTCCGTTAAATTCGATATGCATAGTGCCGCCCGCGCCGTCGGATGAGACCTGCGCCACGACACGATAAGTTCCGGCAGTGCTGACGTTGACCGTATACTCAAGCCACTCTCCGGGCTTCGTCCAACCGACGGCGACGCCCATGTTGCCGCCGTTATCGCCGATGTCCACGTTGGTGTTGCGGTACGCGCCTCCCGTATTGCCTGCCGTCGTGTCGTGGAAGGCCACGCCCTCACCGCCATTATCGAAATCTTTAGCGTAGATGGTGCCCGGTAAGGCGATGGGGGTGCCGCTATAGGGTGTCTGTCCTCCCTGTACGGCTGCTACTGCGGGCGCAGGTGCGGGCGCAGGCGCGGGCACTGGCGCGGTGGGTGCTGCCACGGTCTCCGCCGCTGCGTTAGCCTTTGTCGCAGGAGTGTTGTTAGCCTTCGATGCAGCCAGAACCGGCTGCGGAGAGAAGGAAGTCGGTAAGATAAGAAGATAACAGAGAAAAAAACTGACGAGACCAGTGCGGCGACTGGAAGAGGCGCGGGTAGTACGCATCATGTTTATCCTCGGGATTGAACCCTCGGCGCGCTTTGCGCTAAGATGCGTGCTGTCGAGGCTATGCATCCCTAACGCGCAGATGCGCCGCAGAGATTGTGTGGTCAGCACATCTCCGTCGCTACCGGCCAGTAGTGACGGAGTTTTATTTTGAGCGACTTAGAACATCAGGCTATGCACGGAGAGTTAACTATCCATCAAAGGCTTTTCAACAACCTAACTGTATGCTGAATGAAATCACGATCTGTGGTGGTTACTCCGTAGGGCTTCTCAATTATCAAGGCTTTAGTGAGACAGCGAAAGATATCTCATCGGGGTGACTTAGAGGACATCTCCGCGCTGACGATTTAAGTAGCAAGGGAAGTTAATCGCAACGCGACTACAACTGAATTGTAATAATTGGGGTCAGCGGCAAGATAGCCCTCCGGGCTTTGAATGTCAACATTTTTTTGTGGCTCAAATTACTAAAAAGCGGACGAGTGAAATGGCGTTTTGCGAGGTGTTAAAAGAAATATTTTAGTTGCAATCAGTTGTGGCGAAGAATGACCGGCGGGACATGATCTCGACTTTTTTTCTATGGAGTATTAGAGAAAAAACCTCGACGTGTTAATTTATCAAGCGATCTCTCCAACAAGAACGCAGGTTCGGCGGCCTTCCCGGTTCACAGGCAAGGTGGTAGCGTCAACTCTGACTCGGCTAGAGTCCCATGCAAGGAGCAAGAATGGAACGTAAAGTAGCATCCGATTACCCGCAGGAGTTGTTAGACCTGTTTCACGAATACCAGCATGGCGACATCGACCGTCGCACTTTCCTCAACGGCGCGGCCAAATTTGCGGTCGGCGGCCTGACCCTCGCGGCCATCTTCGAGAGCCTGACACCCAACTACGCGTGGGCGCAGCAGGTGCCGCCGGATGACAAACGCATCAAGGTGGGCTACGAAGTCGTGCAATCCCCTGCGGGGAACGGCTCGATCAGAGGTTATCTGGCTCGCCCGGCGCAAGGGAAGAAGTTGCCCGTCGTGCTCGTCATTCACGAAAACCGCGGACTCAATCCCTATATCGAAGATGTCGCGCGTCGCCTCGCGCTCGCCAAGTTCGTCGCCTTCGCGCCCGACGGTTTGACCTCGGTCGGCGGCTATCCGGGCGACGACGAGAAAGGCGCAGCCGCCTTCCGCACGGTGGATGGGAAGAAGATGACGGAAGATTTCGTCGCGTCGGCCAAGTGGCTCAAAGCGCGTCCCGATTCCACGGGCAAAATGGGCGCGGTCGGTTTCTGCTTCGGCGGCGGGATGGTGAATCAATTGGCCGTGCGGCTGGGAGGCGATCTGAATGCCGGAGTCGCGTTCTATGGCCGTCAGGCGGGCGTGGCCGATGTCCCCAAGATTTCTGCGCCGCTGCTGTTTCATTACGCGGGCAACGACCAGCGGGTCAACGAGGGCATCGCGGCTTACGAGGCTGCGCTCAAGGCCAACAAGAAGGTGTACACGTCGCACATGTACGAGGGCAAACAGCACGGCTTCCACAACGACACGACGCCGCGTTATGACGAAACCGCCGCCAAACTGGCATGGACGCGCACCCTCGAATGGTTCAACAAATACCTGCGGTGACGCCTGAACGGCGACTACTGCGGACGCTACGGCACGTCGCCCTGAGATACGACGCGGACGTTGCGGAGACCCAACTCGCCGAGTTCGCGTTCGAGGGCTGAACGCTCTCCGGCAATGACCCAGATAAATCGTTCAGGGTCGAGCATCTCCCGCGCGGCCTTCGTTATGTCTTCCGGCGTGATGGCCGAAAGTCGCCGGAGCGATTGCGTGTAGTAATCGGTCGGCAGATTATTGCGGTCGAGCGCGACCGACTGTGCATTCATTAATTCGAGAGAAGTGAGCGCGCCGGTAATATTATTGCTCTCCGTAAAACTCTTCGTTCCCGCCAGCATCTCTTTCGACACCGGCTCGTCGCGCAAACGGCGAACCTCTTCGCGTATCTCTGCGATAGCCTCGCCGGTCTTGTCAGTCTGGAGTGGGATGTTGAAGCGCATCGCCGCACCGCTCCGATCCAACTCGACGCCAAAGGGGTAGACCTCGTAAGACCATCCTTTGGCCGTGCGTAGATTGTTCATGAGGCGCGTGCGGAGCAGCATGGTCAAGACTTCGGCCAAAAGCGGGTCGGCTGCCACAGCGGGCGGCAGACGTTGCGCGAGCAGAAGGTACGACTGAGCTGCGCCCGGATAGTCAACAATCGTGAAACCGCCCGTCGTGGCTCCCGCAGGGCGGGTCTGCTCGCGCTGCCGCTCGACACCCGGAGA
>DASPJG010000577.1:0-4904 GCA_035628755.1 Pyrinomonadaceae bacterium | reverse complement strand
GAGCGGATGCCGCCCGCGTTCTCCGCGATGTTGCCGCCGATGAAAGAGGTCTTGTAAGAGGCCGGGTCGGGCGGGTAAAACACCCCTTGCGCTTCGACCGCCTGCTGCAACGCGTAGGTCGTCACGCCCGGTTCGGTGACGACGTAGAGATCGTCGGCGTTGATCTCGCGGATGCGGTTCATGCGATCCGTGCCGATGACGACGCCGCCCTCGACCGGCACAGCCCCACCCGTGTAGCCGACGCCGCCGCCGCGCGCCGTCACGGGAAAACGACGCCCGTTGGCGAGCTTGAGAATGGCGGCCACCTCCGCGGTCGTCTGCGGCAACAGGACGGCTTCGGGCGGAAACTTCTCCTTCACCGCGTCCGCCGCGTAAGGCTCGACCTTGTCCTCGTCAACGAGCACGTTCTCCGCGCCGACGATGTCGCGCAGGGCGGCCAGTACGTCCGCCTCCGACGCGGCGGTGCGCGCGCGCCCTCTCGCTTTGATTCCTTCGTGATGACGACTCATAAGTTAACCCTGAACAAAACCGTGCTTACTTTAACGCGCGCATCGCTTCGGCTACAACATCCTGTCCCGCTCTATCCTTTATCTTCTCACAAAACTACGGGCGGCGACGCGTGATGATTCGCGTCGCCGCCCGTACCCTTTGCCGGGAGATAAATTCAGACCTTATTGATTGTCGCCCGCGCTCGCCGATTGGTTGAGCACGAGGCGAAAGGTCGTGTTCTTTTCCAGACGCAGATTGTTGCCCGTGAGCGACAACGTCGAACCGCCTTCAGCCGTCGCGCCCGCCGATTCGGAGATGCGAATGCCGCCGACCGTGCGCCCGACGCCGCTTGCCGCGCTGCCCACCGCGCCCGTCGTGCCGGAGACGATGTCGCCCGTCGCGCGCGCCGTCGTATCGAGGACGCCGCCCGCCGTGTTCGTCACGCCGCCGAGCAAGCCGCCGCTGTTAGAACTGCCACTGCCACCGCGCGCCGATGAGTCGCTTCGCACGTCTGAGCCTGCGCCGGGGAAGTCGTCGTTCGAACTGTGAACATGCGCTCTGGCCTGCGTGATGGATGTGATCGTGGCCGAGATGGGAGTGGTGAGCGAACCACTCTCCAACCTGTCGAAGACGAGGCCGATGCGCGATTCGGCGTTCGACTTCGTGCGCTGTTGCACGTCGGTGACACGACCGACGAGCCGCGCGCCTTTTTTCGCCAACACCTGCCCGTTCGATTTGAGCGTCTCGGTCGTTCGCAGCACGACGCGGTCGCCGACTCTGGCCTTCCGCGCGTCGAGCGTGTTTTCTAGTTGCGCCGCGAGTTGCGTGCCGGAAGCGATCTGCAAGTTGCCGTCACCGCTTCGTTGGACGGATGAGCTGCTGCTGCCAACCGCGCGTGCGCGCGTGTGAGTCTCTTCCTGTGCCGGGGTGATGGTGGATGCGCCGGCGAGCGCGACGAGCGTCGCAAGCAAAAATGTTCTTTTCATAATCCCTCGTCAGTTTTCCGCGCCGTCGCCCGCCGGAGGGGTGCGCGCGTCTTCTGGTTTCATCAGGGGAGACTCAAAGCCGCCGCCTCCCGGCGACTTGCGCGACGCGAGACGACGCCTGCTCGCTCCCGGTTTTTTGAATTGATGCCGGGAACTTCGATGCCCACATCATAGGGAGAATGAGCCGCAGGCTGTGTTGCGATTTGATTATGATTTGCGGGAAGGGGATGCGAACAGGAATAAAGCGATCAACGGCAGGGATGCATAGCAGAGACGCATGACAGAGACGCGGCAGGGGCGCGTGGAGGCGTTTGAATCTCCACGCGTCAACGCACGCTTTCTCTGAGCGCGCACCTGCCGCGTCTCTGCGATGGTTGTTTTAGTCGCAGCTTTCGCTGAGCCGGAGTGTCAGGAGCAACCGGGGTGGCCGCAGCTACAGGCGATCTCGGTGATGCCTGTGTCGCTCGCGTTCTCGCAGTATTCGCTGCAATAGTCGCTGTCGTCAGCCGCCGCGCAGTCGCACAGATTGTGCTTACATCTCTTGCCGTCGTCTGCCATGTCTCTCTCCTTGTCGCGGGCGTTAAAGGGTTGGGGGCGTCCGTGTAGCTTCGGATTCTCTCCCCTCGCCACGCGAAGGTCAAGACGCTCCCGTCAGGCATCTGCGCGCCGCGCGATTTCAGGGCGCGGGATTGACGATGATCTGGACGCGTTCGTTGCCGACGATGATCTCAAGCGGGTTGCCGATTTGCAGCGGGAGCGTCCGGCCATTGATGTTGATTTCAAGCCGCGGCATGGCGGGCGACGCCGGAGAAGCGGGCGCGACGGCATCCACGCGCGACGCCGGAGAGGCCGCCGTCGCGGGCGTCGCGGTGTCGGTCGCGGGCGGCACGCCGCTCTCCGGTTTCGCCACGTCCGTCGAACGCGTCAGCAGGTTGATGGCGACGATGCGCCACGTCGCGGGCGTGCAGGTCAGGCGCAAGCCGGGCGTGTCCACCTCCGCCACTTCGCCGACGGCCAGCGTGCCGACCTTCCACATTCCTTCGCCGCAACGCACGCCGCCCGCGTCGTAAAAGGTGGCCGAACCGGAGACGTAGTTATAAAAAAACGGGCTGCGATTTTCGATGGTGAGCAGGACGTTGCGCGTCGGGGCATCCTGCGTGCCCGCGAGCGCGGTGGTGCGGAGTCTCCCGCCGAGCGCAACGCGCCCCGCCACGTCGAAAGCCGTGGCCGCTTCCGTCAAGGCGACGCGCGGCTCGCCGCCCGCTGCCTCCGTCGCGGCAGGCGCGGCTTCCTGCGCGCTCGCGCCGATTGCACACACAGACAAGACGAGCGCGAGACGCAACACCTTAATCATTGCTTTCACTTTTGCTCTCCCCTTCCCCCAACACAAATTTTCAAGATTCGTTCCGCACGACGGCGATGATTGTACACGAATGCCGCCCCGGCAACGCCCCGAATTCGCCTGCCGGTGCGGCGCGCAAGCCGTTTCGCCTTTCGGTACGCTCTTTGCACCAGAGGCTTTCGGAAATGCGTGTGCGATGCGAAACAGTACACGGGGTTAAACAAGTTGAGAGTGTTTTGCGGGCAAACTTAGGGAGAGACGGGGCGAGGTGGCGGCATGTCTGGTAAGACGGAAAGCGTGGTTGAAAGAGGACGACCTGCGGGCGCGAAGCCGCAGGGAGCGGCGGCGACGCGCACGGTCGGCGTTTACGAACGCCCGGCGCGGCGCGCGGGATTATCGCTTCCGCTCGTCGTCATCCTGATCCTGTCCGTGTTGATCTCAGTCGTCGCCGCCGCGCGATTTTTGTTTTAGGGGAACGACCGCGAGCTACGCCGAACGCAGAGAAAGGAACAGCGATGAGTCAATCGAGAGCGACAGGACAGAGCAGCGCAATCGTCACCGACCGCGACGGCCTGCGCGGGCGAATAGATACCTCCGCACCGCAGGCGCGCGAGGGCAGACGCCCGGATGTGCTCATTCATCTCGAAGACGGGCAGCAGGTCTTCGTCCCGGTGGACGAGTTGGTCTTGCAGGACGACGGGAGTTTTACGCTTCCCTTCAGCCTCTCCGAACTCGCGCGTCGGATGGAAGGACGGCGTGAAGCTGACGTTGACGCGGGCGACGAAACGATTGTCACTCCCAACCGCGCGCGCGAAGAACAGCGCATCGTGATGCCGGTGGTCGCCGAGACGCTCGAGGTGCGGAAGCGCAAAGTGGAGACGGGCGGCGTCCGCGTCAAGAAGATCGTGCATGAGCGCGAGGAGGTAGTGGATGAACCGTTGATGCGCGAGGAGGTACAGGTCAAGCGCGTGCCCATCAACCGGGTCGTTGACGCGCCCGTGCCCGTCCGCCACGTCGGCAACACGATGATCATCTCGCTGCTCGAAGAGGTGCTGGTGGTCGAGAAGCGTCTGATGTTGAAAGAGGAACTGCACATTACGAAGGGCGAGGTCGAAACCTACAAGCCGCAACGCGTGACGTTGCGGACGGAAGAAGCGGTGATCGAGCGGGTCGGCGATGAGGACGAGACTCAGTCGAATGCGACGACGAGAAGATCGCCGGAAGGCGACGGGCGTTGAGCCTGTCGGAGTTCCGGTTAATGAAGCGAAAGAATTTGAGACGGGCGTTTGAATTTCACAGGGCAGGCGTTCCGAACTGTGCCGGGGAGAAACTGAAAGGGGAGTAAGAAATGGCGAAAACCGTTATCGGGTTGTTTGATAATCGCGCCGAGGCGCAGAGCGTGGTGCGGGAACTGCTGGGCGAGGGCTTCCGGCACGACGACATCAGCGTCATGTCGAAGAAGATCGAGGGGCAGGACGACAGGCAGGGCGAAACGGTCGCCTACGTCGAAGAGGACGGAGACGAACAGATCAAGGACATGGCGAAGGGCGCGGGGACGGGCGCGGCCATCGGTGGGCTGGCGGGTCTGCTCCTGAGTCTCACCTCGCTTGCGATCCCGGGCATCGGCCCCGTGCTGGCGGCAGGGCCGCTCGCCGCCGTCATCGCGGGCGCGGGGATCGGCGCGACCGCGGGCGGTTTGATCAGCGGGCTGACGCGTCTCGGCGTGCCCGAAGATGACGCCAACTATTACGCCGAAGGCGTGCGGCGCGGCGGGACGCTCATCAGCGTCGAGGCGTCGGACGAGCAGGCGGAACGCGCGGTGGCGATCATGAAGCAACACGGCGCAGTGGAGATTGACAAGCGCGCCGCCCAATGGCGCGACGAAGGCTGGAGCGGGTTCGACTCGAACGCCACCCAGACCGCTTACAACGCTTTCACGGGCAGCGGCCAAACGAACGATGCCACCGCTTCGGAAGTGACGGCGGAACATCAACCTCTGCCGACCGGCGCGCGCGCCGCCGCGCCGCAGGGTCAGGTGGCCGTCCCCGTAGTCGAGGAGAAATTGGAGGTTGGCAAGCGCGAGGTGG
>DASPJG010000576.1:0-4453 GCA_035628755.1 Pyrinomonadaceae bacterium | reverse complement strand
CGTCTTCGAGCGGCACTTGCAGAGCCTCCGCGTAGGAATCGCCGAGCAGCGCGATGCGCAGCGTGTTCGCGGGTTTCTGTTTGGCGTGCTCGCGGTCGCGCAGGCCGTCGCGGTTGATGCGGACGTAAGACGCGCCCTCTTTGCGATACCAGCCGGACGTGCCGGGTTGCAGCGCGTAGCCGCGCACCGTGTCGGTCGTGTAAAAGACGGGATAGGTGTAGCCGATGAGACGCAGCGCGACCTCTGCGATGAGCAGCCCCGACAGGATGGCGACGAGCAGCATCGCCAGTTTGACGAGGCGCAGTTTCTTGCGAGACCAGTTGAGCGTGGGCGGCGACGTTTCGGGCATGGGCGGAGATTATATTCGGGCGGCGTGCGACGGCGATAAATTCAAGGGCGCGCTGCGGCGGCGGTTTATTCGGGCGCGTTCAGGACGGCCTGCCAGTTCGACTCGTCTGCGCGCATGCGTGCCGTCAGTTCGTCGCGCAGGCGGCGCAACTTGTCGCTCAAGGCGTGCGGGTAGTTTTCAATGTCGCGGAAGCGCGCTCGCTGTTCCTCGACGAAGGCTTTTTGCTTGGTGATGGAGGGAATGGATTCGTAGCCGCCGCGCTCCCAGAACGGCGCGAGGAGCGGTTCGACCGTGGCCGCGCCGGGCATGTCGATCTCTTCGCCGTCGAGGCCGACGATGTCGCCGACATACATCCCGTCCCCGTCCGCGCCGCGAAACACTTGCAGGCGTCCGGGCAGCGTGGATTTCTCGGGCGTGTTGGAAGCCTTGAGCGTCGGGCGGCCTTCGATGAGGCATTGTTTGAAGATGACGCCCGCGATGCGCCGCACCTCGCCGGAGAGTTTCGTGCCGACGCCGAACCCGGCGGCCTGCGGAAACTCCGCCACGATCCGTTTGACCTCCTCCACGTCCAGATCGCCCGTCAACACGGGCATCAACCCTGTCAGGCCGTTCGCCTCGAAGAAACGCAGACACCACGCGCCGAGTTTCGCAAGGTCGCCCGAATCCACGCGGAAACCTTTGAAGGCGCGGCGGCGCGCGGGCGTGGAAGTGGCGGCCATCGCGGCGTGCGCCGCGCCCGCATACACGTCAATCGTGTCGAGCAACAGCGTCGTCCCCTGCGGGTTGGCATCGAGCCAACGCTCAAAGGCGACCTGCTCGAAATGCTTCGGCCTGCCGGTGCGCGCCTCGATCTCCGGCTCGTCCATGTACTCGATATAAGCCTGCTGCCAGTAGTGCGCCGACGTGCCGACGGCGGGGATGTCCAGACGGTGCGCCGCCTCCATGTTTGAAGTGTCGTTGAAACCGCCGATAAAGGCATAGGTGGCGACTTCGACGGCGCGCTCGATGTCGCCGTTGCGCCGCAGTGAGAAATCCGAGAGCCAGCGCGACTCGCCCGCCGCCATGCGCAGTTGCAGGGCGATGGCGGCGGTGGTCATCGGCAGGTCGAAGGCGTGCTCAAACTTGATCTCCTGCGCCTGCGTGAGTCCGAACGCTCCCGTGATGTCCGCGAACGGCTCGCCCGCAAACATGATCGTCGCAGGGCGCACCGCGCGCACCGCACCGACGAAACTCATGTCTTCGACGGCCTTCGCAAACCGCCCCAGCCCGCCCCGATCCTGTTCGAGAAAACGCAGGCGCGGGCGGTCGATCCCGCTCTCGGCCAACAGCCGCACGAGCCGCCCGTGTCCCAGACACGGCGCGAAGGGCAGCTTGCGCTGCGTGACGTAAAAGGTCGCCTCGGCCTCGCTCAGACGCCTGTCGTGCAGGCGCGTCTCGTCCTTGTACGAGGCGTCGCCCATCGTTGCGTGATAACGATCAATGTTGAGAGTTCCCATGTTGTTGCTCGCGTATTATAGACATTGACAGGGTTAAGCGACAGTCAGATACTGTGCTGCCAAGCGCGCGGGGGTACAAGCGGGACGCAAATCGGCTCCAACATTATCAGCAATCCAACTGACGAAGGAGAGAGAAGATGAAACGGAGTTCCTTGGTCGCTTTCACATCTTTGATTATCGCGCTGTTCACCTTGCAGACCGTCTCGGCGCAACTTCCGAGACTCCCTAAAATTCGGAAACCAGAACCGGCGAAAACGCAGCCGACGCCCGCCGCGCAGCCTTCTCCGGCTGAAGAGGCGCAACCGGCACGACCCGCCGCTCCCGCCGCCACAGCCACGGCGCAAACGGCGACCGGCGGCGAAGACGGGCCAACCATCGTCAAAGACTCCATCCAGTTAAACGCTTTCACGCATAACGTCTATCGCGGAAACTACGATCAGTGGAGCTGGGTGCCGCGCATCGAGTATCGCGTCAACGGGCCGATTCCGAGCGGCAGCCAACTATACGTCGAATACACCATCCCCGGCAGCGCGCCCGTGCAGTTCGATTGCGCGACCGAAGAGGTACAGAGAGGCCGCTGGTGGAAGACCTCTTGCGGAGGGCGCGACATTCCCGAAGCCAAGAGCACAACCTACACCGGCCCCATCAATTTCGCCATCCGCATGCGGAACGAACTGGCCGGGACAAATGCGACGCTCTTTACGGGCAAGGCGAAGGTCGGGAAAGTCCGTTCCAACGAGCAGGGGCCGAAGGCCGTCAACAAGTTCGTCTATTACGTTGACCACGATTGGAATCTTCCGATCGGTTACGTTTTCCTGACCGCCGACGAGCTAGAGGGTTGGGAGCGACCGGATTTTCATGTCGCCTTCTGGGTTCGCGGCGAGGCGGTGAAGTTTCAGCCGCACCTGTTTTATCAGGGCAAGGAAGTGGGCAAGAAGTTTTTCGAGGGGGAAGAGGTGGGCAAGGCCAGTTGCGAATCGGAACTGGACAACAACACCACGCATTTCGTTGACGACTCCGTTCCGCAAAAAGCGAAATGGTCGCGCGTCAGGTGCAGCTTCCCGAACGTGAAGGGCTGGGACAAAACCGGGGAGAAGCCCGGCCTCTTCGGCCCGCTCTTCCTGCTCGGCGCGAATCCGGGCGACTACGAGTTGAAGGTGCTCTGGAACAACCGGCTCGCGCGGTCGGTCAAGTTCAAGGTTGGAGCCGACGGAAAGTTGGACAACGGCATCGCCTCCGCCAACAAACTCGGCAGCGACCGCGTCATCGTGCCGGTTCAGATCATCGGAGATCAGGACGGCCAGTGGGATCGAATGGCATGGAAGACCGAAGCCTTCTACGGCCACCCGCTGACGGGCTTCGCGGCCTTGCCGTGAACGGGCGCGACAACCATTCGGGCGCGTGCGGCCACTCACGCACGGGGCTTCCTGCGACGACAGAGAATTAAAACGGCGGCGCGGGCTGCGTGACTGCCGAATAGCGGCACACAGCCCGCGCCGCCTGTTGATAGAGCGGGCATCGGAGGAAAAGCGTTAAACTGGACGCGAAGATTAGCTTCGTGTGATTTCGTGGTTTCGCTTTTCATCCCTCTTATTTATGTAACGCTTCTAATCAACCCTCTTGTTACGAAAAGCAGGCGCGGGCCTGAATCTTTTGTGCTTCACGTCGCCGGGAAGTCTTGCGGGCAAATCTTCTTCGTCGTCGATCAGGTTTTCAACGTGGACACCGGCTAGACGAGCGTATTGCAGAAGGATAAGCGATGACGGTTCTCGTTTGCCTGATTCATATTCCGAAATGCTGCTCTGCGTCGTGAGTTCCTCAATTGCTAACTCTCGTATAAGTTCTGCTTGCGTTAAATTAAATGAGACTCGAACGTAACGCAGCTTTTCGGCAAGGCGTTGCGGTCTAACGCGCGGACTCGTCCCCATCAGGAGTCGCCTCCCGATGGGACAAAGGGCGTCGGACGTTTGACTATATCGCAAATTGCGATATAGTCATCCTCGCGTATTTGATTCGCCGTGAGTATAAACCTCTCAACTCGAACGGCGATGCTCACCACTCTTCTGAGGTTGAGGTTGAGCTACGCATGACCGTCGCTAATTTTCAAAGACTCGAACTCACGCGAGGATACCATAAATGCCCCTCACAATCCTTTATGCCGAAGACCATAAGGTCGTCGCGCAAGCTGTCAAAGAAACGTTGGAACTGGAAGGCTGGCGCGTCGTCGTCTGTTACGACGGGACGGCCGCGCTCAAGCGACTGGCAAGCGAAGCCAGCTATGACCTGTTGATGTTCGACAATCATTTGCCGAACGTTGATGGCTTAGAGTTAGCGCGATACGCGCGCGGGTTGGAGCATCGCCAGCGGACGCCGATCATTATGCTCTCGGCGAACGAGTGCGGGGGTGCGGCGCGGCGTGCGGGCGCGGATGCGTTTATCAAGAAACCGGAAGAGGCGGGAAGGATAGTCGAAATTGTCGCCCGCCTGCTTGAAGCCCCGCGCGCCAAAGCGAGCGGGGCTTGAGTAGGTGTGAACAGTAAGGCCCTCCGCGTCTCCCGGTAGGTTTGATAGGGATTGCCGTAGGCCGGGCATAAAGCGGAAGGCCGCG
>DASPJG010000575.1:0-3298 GCA_035628755.1 Pyrinomonadaceae bacterium | reverse complement strand
GATACTCGGCCAGACCGCTGAGGTCCGGGTGCAGGTAGACGTTCTTGGAGTGCAGGGTGTTGCGCGTGCCCAGCCGCAAATTGAAAATCAGCACTTCATGAAGAATGTCGGCCACCTCGTTGCCCGCAATCGCCAGCAGATCACGCCCTCCGTCGGTGTGAAAGTAGTCGAACAAAATATCGGTCGCATGATTGGGCTGATAGACCTTCGCGCCGGTGTAGAGTTCTCGCGTCCAGGCCTCGATCAGATTGGCAAAGAGGTGATGTTTGTAAATGACCCAAACATCATAAGGTTTCCGCAAAACCTTATCGGCTTCCCCCGTCGTGTAGTTGGCGATCAGATGAAAATTGTTTCGTGAGAAAGAACCGGAGAAGTGAATTTCCTCGGCGTCAATCTGACATGAGTCGTTAGCGTAAAAGCCCTGCATCTCGTCGCGGACGAAGAGCAGCCGTTTTTGCTTGAGGGGAATATAGAATGTTTTGATGGCTTTGCCAATAGTCCTGAAGCGGTAGAGCGTTTCGGCGTTGATGGCCGTTTTGAAGATCGCTCGCCCGCCCGAACGGTAGAACTCCCTGTAAAAATTTAGCAGACGCTCAAGGTCGTCCTCCACGGCGGCCTCGATGCGCGCGGGCGTCCAATCCAGCATGTGGTGGTAAGAACAGAACTCGTGTTCACACTCCACGACCTCCACCGGCTGGCCGAGCACGGCGGCGACCCGCTTCAGGCTCTGGCTGAAAACGTCGGTCAACTCTCTCCCGGTGCCGCTCCCTACGATTAAGCCGACCTTATTCATCGAACTCTCTCCTTTACTCCATGACTGTGACATTCTGTCCTGCAACTCTTTTCACGACGAACTCAAACGTCGAGTCGCCGTTCTCGTTGATGGTCACGTTGCCCATCGCCCCATGATAATCTTTGACTCCGAGCAGCCCGTCTCTCACGCTGTCGGCGGTAAACGTCCCTTTATCTTTCGCCGTTTTATGTAACAGGCGGATGATGTCGTAAGCGTAGCCCGCGTAGCTCGTCGGCTTTCTGCCGTACCTCCGGTTGAACGTATCGGCGAACTCCGGCGACACCTTGCCGTCAACAAAAAACACGCCCTCCGCCGCGTCGCCGACCTGTGTGAGGGTCTCCGGCAGTCCCATCGTCATGTCGGCGGTGAGTTTCGAAGACACCTGCTGCTCTTTGAGCTGCCTGACGACGGACGCGTATGACGGGCCGTAGCCGCACAGGTAGATCACTTCCGGCGCGGGAGTGATCTCTTTGAGCTTGCTGATCTGAGAGCGGAAGTCCGTCTGTTGCAACTCGTAGCTTTCGGCGAAGACGACGGTGCGCCCGTCCTGCTCAAACTTGCTTTTGTAGGCATCCATGCTCACCCGCCCGTAATCGTCGTTGACATAAATGACGGCGGAAGTTTTGGCTTTCAATTTCTCGGCATTAAACTGCGCGATCACTTCGGCTATGCCCAACGCCTCCGGGTACACGCGGAACGCGCGCTTTCCGTCCGTGATGTTCGGGATGGCGACGGCGATGTAAACCTGCGTCGTGTCGGACTGCGCGGCGAGCGGCGCGAGAGCCTTCGCCACCGAACTCAACGCGACGATGACGACGGGCGGCTTCTCCGTGGAGACCAGCTTGTTGTAAACCGTCACGCCCTCGCGCGGTTGATTTTTGCTGTCCTCGTAAAGCACTTTGATTTGGAGTTGCTCTGTGGCGTTGATCTCCTCGACGGCGAGGTCGATGCCGTCCTCGATGTACTGCGCGAACACAGCCCCCGCCCCGGTCTGCGGCAGGATCGCGCCGACCTTGATGACCTGCCCCTGCGGGTCGTCCGCGCTCATCCACGAGCGCATGGCGAAGACCGCCGCCACCGCCACGATGATGATGCCGATAATTAATGCCCGCTTGTTGCGGCTCGTGCCGCGCGCTATCTCAGTCGCCATTTTCTAATATCTTTCTCTCCGGGAAAGTTGTGCACGGACGTTCAAATCAAAGATAACTCTTCCGGCGCGCGTCCCCAGAAGAGCGCGTCCAGTTTCCCTTCCATGAGCCACGATTCGGGACGCTTCGTCTCATCGGCGATCCGGCCTTCGACGAGCGCAATCGCACGGTGCGCGAACATCAGGGCGGCCTGAACATTTTGCTCCACTAATAGAATGGCGGCTCCATGCGTCTGCCGGTACTCGTCAAGGGTCACGAAGAGCCGTTCTGTGAAAACGGGCGACAGCCCCGCCGAAGGCTCGTCCAGCAGTAAAATGGAGGGGCGTCTGACGAGTACCATTGCGAGGGCGAGACACTGCCTCCAACCGCCGGACAAAGTGCCCGCGCGCGTGCCGAGTTTTGTTTGGAGTCCCAACATCTCGGCGATTTCGCCGATCCGCGCCTCGCGCTCCTTCGCGGCCAGACCGAGCGTAGACAATTCCAGATTTCCCCTGACCGTGAGACTGTGAAAGACCCTGCCGCCCTGCATGAGATAGCCGACGCCGAGACGCGCCCTCTGGTGCGGCTCGGAATCGGTCGCGTCGCGGCCTTCGATCAACACCCGCCCCTTGTGCGGCGGGAGGAAACCGGCGGCAATTTTCAGCAGGGTAGACTTACCCGCGCCGTTCGGCCCGATCAGCGCGACCGACTGCCCGCCCCTCGCTGAGAGAGAGATGCCGCGAACGATCTCCTTTTTCTTGTAGGCGGCGTAAACGCCGTCGAGGCGAAGCGAAACGTTCATTTACGATCTCATTCCCGCGATTACATTCCGAGATAGGCCGTTTTAACCTGTGGCGTGTTGAGCACGGCGTTCGGCTCTCCCGAAAGAGCCACCCGACCCTCGTTCATAAAAAATGCGAAGTCGACGTGCTCGCGCACCACGTTCATGTTGTGCTCGATGATGATCACGGTCTTTCCCTCGCCGACCACCTTGCGGACGAGTTCGAGAATTTTATCGACCATGCGCGGATTGACCCCGGCGGTCGGTTCGTCCAGCAGGAGCACGTCCATGTCCGCCGCCACAAGTCGCGCCAAGGCCAGAAGTTTTTGTTGACCGTAAGAGAGATTGACCGCCAGCTCGTCTTCCCGCCCCGCGAGGCCGACAGACTCAAGCAACGCCTCCACGCGACCGCGCAGTGCCTTTTCCTCCCGGCCTACCTCCCGCCGCTTGATGATGGACATGATCGCGTTCTCGCCCTTCTGCCCCTTGAACGCCACGGAGATGTTGTCTCTCACCGTGAGACGGTCGAAGACGCGCACGTCCTGAAAAAGCCGCCCGACCCCCAGTTGCGAAATGCGCCACGGCGCGAGGCCGGAT
>DASPJG010000574.1:0-6832 GCA_035628755.1 Pyrinomonadaceae bacterium | reverse complement strand
ACGGCATCGAGCAAAGCGGGCGAGGTGGCGGGCGCGGCGCGTCAGGTTGCCGCCAAGCGCGGCGAAAGTTTGTCCGCCGCCATTGACGCGGGCAAGCGCGCCTACGCCGAAGAGAAACGCCGCACCGAAAGCACCAACGTTCTCAATCAAGCTCCGGCCTACGAACCGGAAAGACCCTGACGCTTGCGGCATGCGGGCTAAAGTAAGGCGACGGTCTTTCAACCCGCAATCCGAAACATCTTATGTCCCTGTTGGCTTTTCAAATGAGCACGAGCGACCCGACGTTCTGGGTCTTGGTGTTCGTCGCGGCGATGTTCTTCTTTATCGCCGTGGCGGTCGTCATGATGGCGTTCGCGGTGCGGCGCGTGGTGCAGACGGTCGGCAATCTGGAACGCCGCGCAGAGCCTTTGCTGGATCGCGTGGCGTTGATGAGCGAGCAGGTGAAGGAGATCGCGGCGCAGGGCAAAGAGGTGGCCGAACAGGTGACGCTGATGTCGACGCATCTGGCGACGGCCTCCGTCCATTTCTCCGAGTCGAGCGCGCTCATCAAGGAAGAAGTGCGCGAACTCAAGCAACTCGTCGGCTACACCACCGTCACGGCGCGCGATAAGGTCGAGCGGATGAGCGAGACCATCGATCAGGCGCAACGGCAGTTCTCCAACACCACCCTGTTCATCCACACGAAGCTGGTCGAACCGGCGCGCGAGTTGGCCGCGATTATGGCGGGCGTCCGGCGCGGTCTGGAAGTGCTGGTGTCGCCCGCCCCCAAACAGATTGACCAGACCTACGGAGAGGACGAGATGTTCATCGGCTGACCCGGCGCGCGGCGTCCGACTCCACATTCCCAAAGTCCCAGGTTCAAGGTCAGACTTTGGACTTGGGACTTTCCGGTTTTATGTTGCAACATTCGCATCTCGAATATTGAAAAAATCGTTATGACAACCGAAACGCCGCTCGAACTCAAGAAGACCGTCAATTTGCCGAAGACCAACTTCGCGCAGAAGGCCAATCTCGCGCAGGCAGAACCCGCACGCCTCAAGAAATGGTCGGAACAGAACCTCTACCAGATGATCCGCGAAGCGCGGCGCGGGCGCGAGAAGTTCATCCTCCACGACGGGCCGCCCTATGCCAATGCCGACATCCATCTCGGCACCGCGCTCAACAAGATCGTCAAAGACTTCGTCGTCAAATCGCGCACGATGCTCGGCTACGACGCGCCCTACGTCCCCGGCTACGATTGCCACGGGCTGCCCATCGAACTCTTCGTGGACAAAAAACTCGGCGCGAAGAAAGCGAACATGCCCGCCGTGAGCGTGCGCCGCGCCTGCCGCGAACACGCGACCGAGGCACTCAAGCGGCAGACGCGCGACTTCCAGCGGCTCGGCATTCTGGGGCTTTGGGAAAATCCCTATCTCACGATGTCCAACCAGTATGAGGCCGAGACGGCGCGGCTCTTCGGTCGCTTTGTCGAGCGCGGCTATGTTTACAAGGGCGCGCGCCCCGTCTACTGGTGCGTCTATGATCAGACCGCACTGGCGGAAGCCGAAGTCGAATATGCGGAGCACACGAGTCCGTCCGTGTACGTGAAGTTTCCGCTCGCCAGCGACCCGTCGGAGCTTGACCCCGCGCTCGCCGGGCGCAAAGTCTTCTTCCTCATCTGGACGACGACGCCGTGGACGCTGCCCGCGAACCTCGCCATCGCCGTCAACCCGAATTTCGAGTACGCGGCGATTGAGAACGGCGAAGAGGTTTACGTCGTTGCGAGCGAACTGGCCGGGGCGATTGCCGAGAAGTGCGGCCTCGACGCGCCGCAAGTTCTGGCGCGCTTTGCCGGCGCGAAACTCGACCGCCTCGAATGTCGTCACGCATGGCTTGAGCGCAGGTCGCTCGTCATTCTCGGCGAGCACGTCACGCTCGGCGGCGAGGCCGACGCCGAAACGGAACTCGACGTGCGTGAGGCGCGTGACAAGGGTGCGACCGGCAAGGCCGGGACGGGCTGCGTCCACACCGCGCCCGGCCACGGGCACGACGATTTCGTCGTCGGCAAGCAATACGGGTTAGACATCTATTGCCCCGTCGACCACGCCGGACGCTTTACCTCCGAAGTGGAACACTTCGCGGGCGAGCGCGTGTTCGAGGCCAACCCGAAGATCGTCGAGTTCCTGCGCGAGCGCGGCGCACTGCTGTTCAGCGAAAATTATAACCATCGCTACCCGCATTGCTGGCGTTGCAAAAACCCGGTCATCTTCCGCGCCACGCCGCAATGGTTCATCTCCCTCGACGCGCGCATGCCCGAAGCAGCCGTCGAACAGGACGAGGACGGGCGCGACATCACAAACTACACGGACAACGAAACGGACGCGCCCGAATCGCTGCGCGACGGGGCGTTGCGCGAGGTGGAGCGCAACGTCCGCTGGATTCCGGCGTGGGGCGAGGATCGCATGCGCAACATGCTCAAGGGTCGCCCCGACTGGTGCGTCTCGCGCCAGCGCGTGTGGGGCGTGCCGATCCCGGCGTTCTACTGCGAGGGCTGCGGCGAGGCCGTTGCCGACCCGTCGGTCATCAAACACGTCGCTGGTATCTTCGAGCGCGAAACTTCCGACGCGTGGTATGCGCGCGAGGCGAAAGATTTGTTGCCTGAAGGATTCGCGTGCCCGAAGTGCAAGGCGGCAGCCTTCACAAAGGAGACGGACATTCTTGACGTGTGGTTCGACAGCGGCTCGTCCTCCGTCGCCGTGCTCGAACACTACGAAGAGTTGCACTTCCCCGCGGACATGTATCTGGAAGGCGGCGACCAGTATCGCGGCTGGTTCAACTCGTCGCTGATGGTCGGCCTCGCCGCGCACGACCGCGCGCCCTACCGCACGGTGCTCACGCACGGCTGGGTGGTGGACGGTCAGGGCAAGGCGATGCACAAGTCTGCCGGTAACTCGGTCTCGCCGAACGACGTGATCAAGCAATCGGGCGCGGAGATCATCCGCCTCTGGTGTGCCTCTTCGGACTACCACGAGGACATGCGCTGCTCCGACGAAATCCTGCAACGCGTCTCGGACGCCTACCGCAAGATGCGCAACACCGCGCGCTTCGCCCTCGGCAACCTCGACGGCTTCGACCCCGCGCGCGACAGCGTGGATGCGGGCGAACTGTTCGAGATTGACCGCTGGGCGCTCGCCGAACTCGACACGGTGGTGGAGCGCGTGCGCGCGGCTTACGAGGCTTACGAGTTTCACACGGTCTATCACACGCTCTACAACTTCTGCACCGTGACGCTCTCGGCGCGCTACTTCGACATCATCAAGGACAGGCTCTACACCGCCGCGCCGCGCTCCCCGGCGCGCCGCTCGGCGCAGACCGCGCTCCACCACATCGCCGACGCGCTCGCGCGGCTGCTCGCGCCCGTGCTCGTCTTCACCGCCGACGAAATCTGGGAGAACATCCCACGCAGCGGCGGCGGAGAGACGGCGTCGCCCGCATCCGTTCACCTCGCGGAGTTTCCCGCGCCAGCCGGGCTGCGCGACGCGGAGTTGGCCGCGCGCTGGGCGCAACTCTTCGAGGTGCGCGACGTGGTTCTGCGCGCTCTCGAAGACGCACGCAACGCGAAAATGATCGGGAGCGGGCTTGAAGCGCGCATCGAGATCAACGCGCCCACGCCCGTCTATACTTTGCTTGCGAAGTATGAGGATCAACTGCGTTACGCCTTCATCGTTTCGCAGGTGGCTCTGGCGCAGAACGCCGATGCGAACGCGCCGCTCGGCGTGAAGGTCGAGCGCGCCGCGGGCGAAAAGTGCGAACGCTGCTGGAACTATTCCGTGCGCGTAGGCGAATCCAGCCGCTACCCGATGGCGTGCGAACGCTGCGTCGAGGCTCTGGCCGAGATCGAGCGGGAAGGAGGCGCAGAGTGAAGGCGCGCGCGTTTAGCTGGCGCATCTGGTATCTGCTCGCGGCTTTCGGCATCTACATGGTTGACCAGATGTCGAAGGCTTGGGCGGTGCGCACGCTCCGTCTCGGCGGAGACAAGACCATCATCGGCGGCTTTCTCGATTTCGCTTACGCGGAGAACCCCGGCATCGCCTTCGGGCAGTTGCAGGATGGCGGCGTGTGGGGGCGTTGGGCGCTCGCCGCGCTGGCGTGTGCGGCGGCGGTCGCCGTGCTCACGTATTTCTTCCGCACGCCGCGCTCGGACGACCGTATCCTCGGCGCGTGCGCCCTGCTGCTCGCAGGCATCGCGGGGAATCTGACGGATCGCATACGCCTCGGCTACGTCGTTGATTTCATCCTTCTCCACGCGGGTGATTACCACTGGCCGACCTTCAACGTCGCCGACGCCAGTATCTGCGTCGGCGCGGGTCTCCTCATACTCGATCTGATTCTGGAAGGAAAGAAGCAGAAGCAGCAATCAACCGTCAGCAGCCAGTAAATTTTCGAGAGAGTTGCGCGCCGCTGGTTGGCGGCGTCTCGTGTGTAAGTAACCAGAGATTGAACCGAACCGGCGACAACCGGCGGCGGGCGACGGACAACTAATCCGACACCAAGATGTACCCGGAACTTTTTCACATCGGCAACTTCCCCATCAACACTTACGGCGTGCTGCTGGCGTTGGCCTTCCTCGCCGCGCTGCTGGTGGCGGCGCGTCTGGGCGCGCGCGACGGGTTGCCGCGCGAGCGTCTGTTCGATCTGGGGCTGTGGCTGCTGCTGGCGGCGATCGTCGGGTCGAAGGTGTTGCTGCTCGTGGTTGAGCCGGAGTATCGCGATGCGCCGCTCAGGCTGCTGTCGCTCGACTTTCTGCGTTCGGGCGGAGTGTTCTACGGCGGCTTCCTCGGCGCGGTCGTGACGGCTTACGTGCTCGTCAGGCGTTACCAATTGCCGTGGTGGCGAACGGCGGACGCGTTCGCGCCCGCCATCGCACTCGGGCAGGCCATTGGGCGACAGGGCTGTTTCGCCGCCGGTTGTTGCTGGGGCAAGCCGACCACGCTGCCGTGGGGCGTGCGCTTCTCGGAACTCGGCCATCAGGTGACGGGCGTACCTATAGACACGCACCTCCACCCCACGCAGCTTTACGAGTCCTTCGCCGCCTTCATCTTTTTCGCGTTCCTCGTCTGGCTGCACCGCCGGAAGACTTTCAGCGGGCAGGTCATACTCGCCTACGGCGTGCTCTACGGGGCGACGCGCTTCATCATCGAGTTTTTCCGCGACGACCCGCGCGGCGACATCTTCGGCCTCACCTCGGTTACACACCTCTCCACGTCGCAGTTGATCAGTTTGCTCGTCGGCATCACGAGCCTCGTCATTCTCGTCGTCCGCTGGCGTCGCGCGTCCGGCGGGGCGATGCCCGGAGATGCGAAAGTGGCGGGCACTGCGGCGCGCGCCTGAACAATGGACGAGAGCACCGGAGACAACATCACCGATCAGGCAGAGAAGCCTGTTCCCGCGGGCGACCTCGAAACCGAGGCCACGACGCTCGCCTTCCTCGCCGGGGAAGCGGACGCGGGCGCGCGTCTCGATGCCTTTCTCGCCGCGCGCGTCGAAGGCGTCAGCCGCACGCGTCTCAAACAGGCCATCGAAGACGGCGACGTGCTCGTTGCGGGTCGTGCCGCGAAACCTTCGTACAAGCTGCGCGCGGGCGACCCGGTCGAACTCGAAACGCCCGCGCCGCCCGCCTCCAATTTCACGCCCGAAGACATCCCGCTCGACATCCTCTTTGAAGATGATTCGCTCATCGTCTTGAACAAGCCCGCCGGGCTGGTCGTCCACCCGGCAGCCGGAGTCCCTTCGGGCACGCTCGCCAACGCGCTCGCTTTCCATTTCCACAAGCTCTCCGCGCACGCGGGCGCGACGCGCCCCGGCATCGTGCACCGTCTCGACCGAGACACTTCCGGCCTCATGGTCGTCGCCAAGTCCGAGAGCGCGCACGAGCATCTGGCAGATCAATTTCGCGCGCGGGAAGTTTTCAAGTCATACGTCGCGCTCGTCCACGGGCGCGTGAAAGAGGAGAGCGGGCGCATCGAAGAACCGCTCGCGCGCGACCCGCGCCAGCGCACGCGCATGAGCGTCGTGCGCGGCGGTCGCCCCGCGCTCTCGCTCTATCGCGTGCGCCGCGCTTACGAACGCTTTACGCTACTCGACGTGCAGATCAAGACCGGGCGCACGCACCAGATCAGGGTGCATCTGGCGCACCTCAAGCACCCGGTCGTCGGAGACAAAGTTTATAACGGCGGGCGCGATACGACCGTTGCGGACGTGCGCGTGCGCGCCGCCATTCGCGCGATGGGGCGGCAGTTTCTACACGCCGAACAACTCGGCTTTCGCCACCCGCAGACGGGCGAGCCGTTGCACTTCGACGCACCTCTCCCCGCCGGGCTTTCGCGGATGCTGGCGGCTCTGGATTAGCCCGCGTCGCCACCACACGCGCTCTCGCCGCGCGCGGCATGCGCCCCGGCGCGCGGGTTTTGCTATACTTGCGGCGTCGCAAACCAGGTCGCACAAAGGCAACTGACGCTCGCCCGCGCGGCATCGAACCCTCGACGCTTGGATGCTCAAAGGGCACAACCTTTTCCATTCCGTCCGTTTGATCAAACACATGAGAACTGCCGTCTATACACTTTTGTTTACCGCCGCGCTCGCCGTCTGCGCGCTGGCTTTCGACGCCTCCGTCTCGGCTCAGAATCAGGGTCAGCAACCCGCGCCGCGCCCGAC
This sequence comes from Pyrinomonadaceae bacterium, assembly GCA_035628755.1. Lineage (GTDB taxonomy): Bacteria > Acidobacteriota > Blastocatellia > Pyrinomonadales > Pyrinomonadaceae > JAIVJZ01. The sequence continues at coordinate 139 of DASPJG010000574.1, read as the reverse complement.
CGCGACGCCCGCCCCGGAGCAAGACGACCTGCAAGGCGGTCAGGTTTTCACGCGCGAGGTGCAACTGCCGATCACCGTGGTTGACAAGAAGGAGCAGCCGGTCGCCGGACTCAAGGCGAGCGATTTTCTCATCTTCGAG
>DASPJG010000573.1:0-2720 GCA_035628755.1 Pyrinomonadaceae bacterium | reverse complement strand
GCGAGCAGGACGACGCAGAGTGGGAGTTTGACCGGCATGAGGAGTCCTCCTCTTGGGGCGCGAGGGGATGAGGCGAGGTCTGTGGCCGGGACGGGCGACGCGACGCGCCCGTCGGAGCGAATACGGGTGAAACCTTAGGCGACTGGGCGGAGCAGGCCGCGGAAGATGCCCTGCACCTGCACCTGCGCGGCGGGCAGGCGGATCGGCTCAAGTTGAGAATTGGCGGGTCGGAGTTCGACTTCGCGGCCAAAACGGTAGAGGCGTTTGAGCGTGGCGCGCGAGTTTTCGACGAAGGCGACGACGATCTCGCCGTCGCGCGCGTCCACGCGGTTTTCGATGAGGGCGATGTCGCCGTCGCAGATGTGCTCGTCAATCATCGAGTCGCCGGAGACGCGCAGGGCATAGACGCGTTCGGGGCGCACGCGCCCCAGCAGGAAGCGCGGCACGCCGATGGTCTCGCCGCCGTCGTCAACCGTCTCCAGAGGCGCGCCCGCCGCGACGCGCCCGAGCAGCCGCACCTCGCACACGCCGTCGCCCGCCGCTTCTTCGACATGGACGTTCAGGCCGAACGAACCGTTCGTGTGGCTGCGCGCCAGCAGGCCGCGCTTCTCCAGAGCCTCGATGTGCTTGGCGATGGTGGCCTTCGAGGCGATGCCGAAGTGGCGCGCGATCTGCGCGTAGGAGGGTTCGTAGCCGTGTCGCTCGATGAAACGCTGGATGTAGTCGAAGATTTCCTTCTGGCGTTGGGTGCGGGGCTGCATGAATCTGCTTTTCCTTTCACACGCGAGCGGGTGAGAATTCCCGCGTCTCCCGGCGACGCCGACTTAGCGGCGAGGGCGTGCACCGGATTCTAAAGTCGCCCTCGCCGCAGCGTCAAGCTAATGACCGACCTCGCCCGTCGCCGCTACACGCCGGGCATCGCTCTCTTGAGCGGCTTGAGTAACAGGAACAGCACGATGGCCATGACGAGCGCCATCAAGCCGAGCACGAGGAAGAACGTGGAATGCAGCCAGCGATCCCAGAAGACGCCGATCTGCGTCAGCTTGTTGCCCATCGCCGTCGCGACGAACCAGCCGCCCATCATCAAACCGCGCAAACGTATCGGCGCGACCTTCGAGACCAGCGACAGACCCATCGGCGACAACATCAACTCGCCGAGCGTGACGACGAAGTAAGAGAGCACGAGCCACATGGGCGACACGCGGAACGCGTAAGGGTCGCCCCCGACGGCGGTGGCCTCGCCCGTCTTCGCGGCAAAGTAGAGGATGAAGAAAGAGAGGGCGGTCAGGGTCATGCCGAAGGCCATCTTGGTCGGCGTCGAAGGCTCTAGGCCGCGCTTGTCGAGGAAGCCCCAGAACCAGACGAGCGGGAACGTCAGCGTGATGACCCAGAACGGGTTGATCGAGTTTGAGATGATACCGCCCGACTCCGCGGCTGTCTCCGGCGAGAAGATGGTCGTCCAGTCGGTGTTGGCGTCGGCGAAGTAAGTCAGCGTCGAGGCGTTCTGGTGGAAGACCATCCAGAAGACGATGACGACGGCGAAGATGACGATGAGCGCGATGATCCGCCTGCTTTCGGGAACGGCATCCATCGTCGCGCTGCGTCCGGCGGCCTCGTCCTGATGGCTGACGCCGTGCGGCGGCGCGTCCGTCGCGGTGGCGGCGGTGTCGGCGGCGGTGTCGCCGGAGCGGGTTGCGGCGGTCGGCGTGGCGGTCGCAGGCGCGGTCAGGTTGCGTCCCGGCTCCTGGATGTGCTTCTTGAACTGGAACAGAATCCAGACCGAGATGACCATGCCGCCCGCCGCCACGGCGAACGCCGGGTGGAAGCCGAACTTCGCGCGCACCCAGCCCGCGACGAGCGGGGCGAGAAACGCGCCGACGTTGATGCCCATGTAAAAGATGTTGTAGGCGCGATCCTTGAGGTGGCTGCCTTCGGGGTAGAGGTTGCCGACCATCGTCGAGACGTTCGGCTTGAAGAAGCCGTTGCCGATGACGAGACAGGTGAGCGCGGCGTAGACGGCGGCGAGCGAGGAGAAAGAGAGCAGCAGATGCCCGGCGATGAAGAAGAGACCGCCGATCATGACGGCCTTGCGATAGCCGGTGAAGCGGTCGGCGATGAAGCCGCCGACGAGCGGTGAGAGATAGACGAACATCAGATAGTTCGCGTAGAGGCTCGTCGCTTCAGCCGCCGTCCAGCCGAAGCCTTCCGTCGGGTCGCGCAGGTACAGGGTAAACATCGCGAGCATCGAGTAGAAGCTGAAACGCTCCCACATCTCGGTCGCAAAGAGCACGTAGAGACCCTTCGGATGTTTGTCCTCGTGCCCTGCTGCAAAGGCATTATTCATTGCTGCGGTGGTAGACATGTTGAAAACCCTCTCCTCTCTGTTTTCTCTATGCTCTGTAGATCACAAATCTCTCAAACACTTCCCGCCAGCTTCGCGCGGACGCCGCGTTAGCGGCGCGAGTAGCGCGCCAGCGTGACGGGGAAGACGCGGACGCCCGCGGGCGCTTGTTCCGCCCTGAGTTGCGTCGCGTCGCTCAGAAGTTTGTCGGCCTTCATGCCGTAGACGGCCTCGTTCAGTTTGTTATCGGGGTTGACGACCGCGCCCTTGAGTTCCAGACCGGCGAAGAGACCTTTGCTGCGCGAGTAGGAAAGTATCCCGGCGTCGAGCGTGAGGTTGGTGGTCGCGCTCGCCGTGCGGCCAACGGGGCCAGCCGCCG
>DASPJG010000572.1:0-8312 GCA_035628755.1 Pyrinomonadaceae bacterium | reverse complement strand
GCGGCGTGTGCGCTAATAACGGAGGTAATGCCTTGCAGTTCCGCGTCCGTCCATGACTTTGTGGACTCGGTCTGATATGGCTTCGGAGCTTTCGGGCGCGCGAGCAAGGCCGGGTTGTTGCCCACGCCCAATTTGCGCTGTGCCCAAGCGTAGAAAGAAGAGAGGAAAGAGACGCGCATATAGATAGTCGCCGGACTGCGCCCATCCTGCCGCATCCTGTCGCACCACCCTTGAACGTCTGCCGGCGTCGCCTCTCCCGGCGCACGTGCAACTTCGATAAAGAAGTACAGGACTACCTTCCGCTTCTTTCGGATCAACTCTTCGCGCCGCCGGGTAGTGGTGCTGGTTGAACTTGTCGCCCAGACCTCAATCACGGCGCGCAATGCCACATTATGTGGGTCATGGATGGCGAGTGCCGTCGGCTCCCCCGCAGGAATCTCACTCGTCGTCGTACTTGCTGACATATAGTTCGCCATCGTGTTCTATGAGGCACAAACGCAGTTGCTCGATGAAGCCCCTTCTGCCGAGGACGCTTCTTCTGATGCTTTCCTCTGCCGCGAAATAGACCATCGCCTCGAACTGAAAGCCAAGCGTCGTCATCGTCAACCGGTGTCCGAAGACTTCGAACGCGCTATTGGCTGTCGAGACGGTCTCCGGTTCCCCGCTTTCCACGTCCAGCCCCAGCATTTCGCCGTAAGTGCGCTCGAAGATGCAGAAAGTCGCGCCGGTGTCGAGCTTCGCGTCCACCTGAACCACGTTTGAGCCATAAATCAACTCGACGGGGACGGTGATGCCTGTCTTCGTCGTGTTGTAGGTGTGCTTGTTGAGAAAGGTGAAAGTATATGCCACTCCGGTCACCAGCCCGCGAAAGGCAGTTCGCCAGTTGGCTTGACACGCGTGACGAACGGGCGTTCATCGCCCGCTGCTCGCGCCGCCTCGTACACCTTGCGACCGTCGGAACCGCTGCTGAGGAGGTTATCGCCGCGCACCGCGACCCACTGCCCGGCGTACTCCGCCCGGTGCTCCTCGATCCAGCGCAACTCGCGCGAAAGGTCGACGGAGCGGTCGCTCGGCTGAACCGTGGCTTGCTCTTCGTGATCGAGCACCTGGCGCAGTCGCCGCTTCTCGGCTGGCGGAAGTCGCCGCACTTCTTCAATGATTCTTTCTACGTCTGCGGATGCCAAGGTCTTCTCCTCTCTCCTGAAGCCTCACTGGTCGAATCATGAATATAACATATTTCGTCAATGTGTTTACAGAAATGAACTATTCCTGTAAACGCAGATCTAATCCGCATTGGAGGGTTCACTTTCGGCTTCTTTGTGAACACCTTCTAAGCAGCAGAGATGGGGATTATGTCACTGAAGATGATCTTCTCCGACAGGATGAAAGCACGGAAATTGAGAAGGCAGGTGACTGTGCTGAGGCCGAGGCAGACGGCGCTGAACCAGATGACGGGGCTCGGGATGCCGCAGAACTACCCCGTCTGAGTCAGCCGACTCGCGGAAGGATGCTACTCACTCTGATTTATGCAACGACGCCCGCTCGGATGACCATCTCGCGCGTTTAAGGGCAGACGAGCTAGCTAATCGTTCCTTCCCTAAAGCCCTCGCAATGTTGCATCGCCTCGGTCAGGGAGACAAGTTCCGCTTCAGTAAGCGACGCCATTTGGCGGTCCATCGAGATACCTGACTTTCCTCCAACACAGGCCCGGTAGCTGGTGTGGTTCTCCTGTCCCGTCCAACGATCCATCGCACCACCAACTGTGAGACTTTGATAGGAACTGGCGCGAAGCAAGGCGATTTGCGCCGCGCGGCCAACATCCATCGAGGGAAAAATTGCCGCCGTCGGCTCGGTGTTGGCGTCGCATCCGATGGCGCCGTGCGCAGTGGTGAACTGGCTACAGATAATGTTCCCCGGATTGTTATTCCGCCACGAGCGAGTGCCTTCGGTTTTGGTTTGCCGGCGATTGTTTTCGTCGAAGTATTCCACCCGTCGAGGGTCGGTGAGTGCGACCGCACGCACGAAGGTGGATGAACCGTCCAGCCGCAGCAACGCCGCATCCAACGCATGCAAGGTGTCTTTTCCCACCAGGCCATCGTCCTTGAGGTTCACGCTTTGCTGGAAATTCTTGACGGCGGCTTCCGTGAGCGGTCCGAAAGTGCCACGGTTCACACCGGCGTTGATCCGAGCCGCTTCCGGGAGGACACGGTCGAGCGCGTCCTGGATAAGTCCGACCGGTTCCCCGTTGTCCCGCCCGATCATGAAGGAACGTTCCCCCCGAGCCGCCGCCTGTAAAGCGTCGTTGGCTGCGAGCCGCGGGTGTTTGAGCGGACGTTCGGCCCCTCCGCCGCCCCCGCCGCCGGGGCCGCCGATCCCTTGAGCCGCCGCGGCGAGTTTGAGCAGATAGAGCGTGGGATTGAGCAGGCGGTTGGGGCGGGCACCTCCTACAAGCCAACGGTGGCTGTGAGCAGTCCCACGTATATATGTCTCGAAGTGCAACATCCCCGTCGTGCTGACCCGTGCGACCTCCTGACCCTTCCTCACGCGGTCGCCGACGCGCCAATTGAACTCTTCCTGCGCGTTCTCCTTCACCTCTCCATAGTTAATCACGAAGTCTTCGTGCTCGATGATCAGGCTATAAGACATCTCACCTGTGCGGGTGGTATAGAACGTGTAGAAGGAAACAATCCGCCCATCCTCGCACGCCACGACCTTGTCTCGATGCTCTGCGAACAGATCAATGCCAACGTGGTAGCGCGTGCCGCTACTACGGTTGGCGAGGAACTGCCGACCGGGATTACCGCCGACATGTGTACCGTCGATGGCGCGGTAGTTCACTTCAAATTTCCGGGCGACGGAAGTTTTCACCGGCCATACGGCATCGTCAACATCGCTTGTGGCAAAGCGAACCGGGTCACCGGAAGGGACGGGTTTCGGGTCTTTCATAGGGTATGTTTTATGTCTGTAGTTGTGAACTTCAATCCAGCGGGTCAGGCCGTCGGCACGGCGGTGCAAATTAAGCCCCAAACGGATATTTCTGTCAATAACTTTTCGAGCGCCCGGCGCAAAGCTCTCGTTGGTGCAAGGTGCGTCGTGCATAGTCCCACGCCCGGAAGTGCAGCAATCGATGCACTGGTAAAATAAATCTTGACTTTTAGTAGCCCCCCGACTATTTTCTCCCGCGCTCCTCTAGGTCAATTTGCGCATGAGCCACCTCCATTGCGGTAACAGCACAATCCACACAACCTGATCTGAGTTGAGCCTTTAACCGACTTTAGGGCATGCCCTACTCAACCCCACTCTCTAGCGAGGCCAACACCCATGCTCTCTATCCCTATCAATGTCAGCACGTTTAAGAAATCTTTCCTCGGCGGCGACGGCAGTTTAGAAATCTCGACCGACCAAGACGCTTGGAAGGTGCTCAACGACACCGGTCGTCCGTTCTCTAAAGACGTACAGGATTTAGTCGATCTGAAATTCAGCACCGGGACAAGCAAAGATTTTCAATTTGGCCAAAAAAACAAACTCACCCTCAACGTATCCTTCAACAGCGAAGTCGGGGGGCGTATTGACCTTATCTGGCCGGAGGAAGACAACGAGATTATTAAGAAATATAATCTCACGGAATTTCTTACGCCCGACAAGCTCTACATGGCGATTCTCTTCAACGCCAAAGCCAGCGCGGGCGTTGAAGGTGGTTTCCCCGTCGGCCCACTCTCGGCTAATTTCGGCATCAGCGCGGGAGGTCACGTCGGATACGAGAGGCTGGTGCCCTACGATCAGGCAAAGCCCGTCAGGGAGATTCTGGCCGATCTGTTCGGCGGGACGCGCCTGCCCCAGAGCATCACCGCCGTTGACGAGATACCGGCCAAAGGTGAAGTGCTGGCGACGAACTACGGCGGCTACTTAAACCTCTCGGCGGGGCTCAACTGGGGCTATTCGATGACGGGCACGCGCTCTTTCGAAGCCAAGGATTTGAAGCTGGAGTTGGACTACGCGCTACGTCTCATGGCCAGCGTCTCGGTCGGCTACCGACTGGCCGGCGACTTCAATTTCGAGACGCGCGCCGGCGCGCTCCCCGGCTGGGTTAATTACCGCGTGACTAAGAAGCGACAGTCGAAGTTGAACTTCGTGGCTGACTTCGGATTTACGGCCAAGGCCGACCTCAACGGTCTCCCGGAATCCGCCGACGAATTTCTCGCGGCGCTTTTCGGGGCGGACGCTAAGACGGCGCTTGGCTATCTTGCTAAAGCCGAGAAGTACAGTTCGGTCGAAGAGTTGGAGAAGGCCGTCGGCAAACTGGCGAAAGGTTTCCTCCAAGACCTCTCCGACAAGCTGATCGGGAAAGCCCTCAGCAATGCGACGCTAGTGGAATTCCTCGCCGCCGTGAAGAAAGTGACGGACACCTACAACGGTCTCGAACAGCGCATGGTCGATCTTTATACGGATTACCTTGACAAGATTCCCCGCCTGAACTCGACGCTCGACCAACTCCTCGCGCTGTCCTCGTTCGAGGGGTTGAAGGGCGTGACCAACGCGGAGTCATGGGAGATTATCAAGCGGTTGTCCGGCGAGCGGTTCTACGATCTGTTACTCAATCAACAGGACTTCCAACAGTTTCTCGTATACGTTCGCAGCGTGAAGAGTTTCATCAACGACGGGGCGACCCAACACATCCGCGACTTCATCGCCGAGTTGAAAAAGTCGCTTCCGCTGGACGACCTCTTCAAAGAACTCGAAAAATACAACACGCCGGATAAACTCAAGGCCATGGCCGACGAGAAGTTGCAGGCGCTCGTGGAGAAACTGGTGGGCAATGCGTTCGATCAGCTCGGTGACTACAAGAAGGCGTCGCAGCAGGTTAACGCCGCCCTCAAGCAGATTTCCAAGTTCAAGGATAAATGGTATGAGAAGGTGACGGAGGCCGTACACCAGACGTTTGAGTTCAACCTCCACTCCGCCTACACGCGCGCCACTGAGGACGATGCGCTCATCGATCTGGAGATTAACCTGAACGAGGCGGCAGGGCGGGAGCTGTCCGTCCGGGCCTCGGTCGGCGACTTCGCGGAAGTCCTCAAGACGTACGACCCGACGCTGGTGCGAATCAACCCGGACTCGGTCTTCAAGCGCAAGCTGACGGCGGCGACGCAGCTCCAGATCAACGTTTTCGGTTGGGGCTACAAAAGGCTGACGGAGTTGCTCCAGAACATCGAGCATGCCATTGAGACGGAGAAGGGCGGGCTAATGCACGTCTTCACTATTGAGACGCAGATCAAGCAGCTCAGCAAGATGAGCAGCCGGAAGAAGCTCATCGAATCCATCCAGAGCAACTTTCTGCTCCGCACCGTGGGCGAAAGCTTCCAGCCCATCGGCAGCGGCCAGCCGACAGACCCGGCGACGGGCCGGTACATCATCCGCACCCTGACCAACATGGGCGTGCAATACCAGATGCTCTACCGCGACGACAGAACCAAGGCCGAGGAGTTGACCAAGTACTTCGACCTCGCCACCTTCCTCGGCTTGATCCCCAGCAGCAGCGCGCTCATCGCCGAGTTGAACAGCCAGTTTCCGGACGGACTCGGTAAGGTGACGGTCGATTACGTCGTCAGGTACGACGACAAGGCGGTGCGCAACGCATTTACGCTCAGCAGCGATGAATTGGCCGAGTGGGCGCGCCAAACAGCGCGCCAAGTTATCGGGGCAAAATACACGGGCATGAAGGAGACAGGCTGGGTGGCGCGCGTCGGATTCGCCTACCAGAGTCCGGCCTTCTATCAACTCTATCGGAAAGGCTTTACTGCCCTGCTTAACGAAGGCAAGGCCGTCACGCTGCCGGGTTGGTTCACGGGGGGCTCGCCGCAGACCGTGGCGCTGGATATGCCGCTCCGAAATATCGTCCTGACGCTCTTCAACATCGAGAAGAAATACGCGGAGCGGCTCGTCGCCTTCGACGCTATCGTCGAAAGATCGATACAAAAGCAGGAACCTATTCCGCTCGATGAACTCCAGAAAGCCTCGCGAGAATTTGTCGGCATGAGCGACGACCTCGACAGCTTCGGGCGCGAGAACAGCTTCTTCGCCATGTTCGACAAACTCGTTCATGTGGGCAGCAGCGGGAAGTGGAGACGCCAATCAGCGATGGTGCTCAACATCCAACCGCCCGATGGTGAGCCGGTAACCAAGTACCTGATGGGGTGAACCGGCGGCGATTCCTGTCACTTGATACAGTCGGTTATTCGGTAGAACGTAAGACGGCTTGCGCGGCGCGGCAGTAATAAGCACCGCGCGAGTCGCCAAACTCCAGACCACTTCCCGCAGGCAGCGAGGCGCGAGGTAGTCTCTCAGTACCCTAGCGGCCGGCACTCTCAGATAAAGGATGACTCATACAGATGAATAATGATGACGACGGAAGGTTGATAAAAATCCCGGTGGTGTTCCATGTTTTATACGGAGACAAATTGCCGGACAACGGAAGAGATGAGCATGCTGTTTATGCGGGGAACAGCACGATGTATTTGCCGCAGGAAAAAATAGAATCTGAACGGGCTGACCTCGATGCCGATTTTCAATGTCTGAATGCAGACCTGTCAGAAGTAAGCGACAAGTTCAAAAACGTGATCGGCAACCCCCGCATTCATTTCTATTTATCCAACCTCAAGTACGTTGAGGTAAACAAAAAGGAGATACAACGTCCGTCGACTAACCTCGACCTGCTACACGAGTTGAGTCCGATCGTCGATTCGAAGAGAAACTTGAATGTTTACATCAGCATTATTAAATACGAGGGTAGTTTCTCCGAGGGCGTAACACCTGTCAAAACCCCCGGCAACACCCACGACGAATACGACGTGGTGAACGTGAATTACCAGTGGGTGGGTTTGCGTTACAGACTATTGACTCACGAGGTCGGGCACTGGTTGGGCTTGTGGCATACGTGGGACGATGCACAACTTGCTGATGGAATCGACGACATCCCCCTCCAAAAAACTTATACGGACATGCCTTGTGTCTACTGTCCGCCGGAAGACGTCCCGGATCAGGTGCGGCGCAACTCCGGCTTTAACGAGTCGAACTATAATAATTTTATGGACTACTCGGGATGCAGAAAAATGTTCTCGATCAAGCAGGCGCAACACATGCGCCAGTTCATCAGAACTTACAGGCCGGAAATATGGGGTGATGCACAATAGAGCGTGTAGCGCCGTCGCCACCACCAACCCCGCCGCCGCTATGTGAGGTCGAACATAGACCTCGGAGAGTGACATCAGACCATGCCGTTGACCCACAGCCTAGTTCAGCTTGAGCACTTCGGGACGTGCGACGCGTCGGCTGCCGTCCCGGTTGGCCCCTCCCTGTTCGTCGTCGCCAATGACGAGGACAACGTTCTGCGCGTCTACCACTCGGACATCTCCGGGCCGCCGGTGCATACCTTCGACCTCGCCTCCTGCCTCTCCCAAGAGACCGGAGGCGACGAGGCCGACATCGAGGGCGGCACGTGGCTCGACAACAGGGTCTACTGGATCACTTCGCACGCCAGAAACAAGAACGGCAAGAAGAAACTAAGCCGTTACCAGTTTGTCGCCATTGAGTTCTTGCTGCAGGAAGACGATCTCTCGCTGCGGTGCGTCGGAAAGTCTTACACCAAGCTGCTTGACGATATGCTGGCCGACACGCGGCTTGAGCGGTTCGGGCTCAAGGCGGCCTCCGAGCTACCGCCGAAAGAGAAGGACGCGCTCAACATCGAGGGGCTGTGTGCGACTCCGGAAGGAAAACTTTTGATCGGCTTCCGTAACCCGATCCCCGACGACAAGGCGCTTGTCATCCCGCTGGAGAATCCAGCGGAGATTGTCGAAGGCACGTCCGCTGCCCGGTTCGGGACGGCTTTCCAACTCGACCTCGGCGGCTTAGGGATTCGCAGCATCAAGTACTGGGAGCGACGCGGAACGTACATGATCGTCGCCGGCCATTTCGGCGCCGGAGAGCCGGGGGCTGTAGAGAATGTGCCCTCCGCTATCTACAGATGGTCGGGTAACGCGGGTCAGCCTCCCGTCAGGGTGGAGAACTTAGACCTTTCGGACTTCAACCCGGAGGCGCAGGTCATTTACCCGCAGCAGGAATCCTCTTTCCAACTTCTCAGCGATGACGGAACCGTTAACGTCGGCGGGAAAAGCTGCAAGGACGTTGAAGACGCCGGGCAAAGGCGTTTCAGAAGCAGGTGGTTATCCTTCCCGCCGTTCTAGTGACAGCACTGTTGCCAACCTTGACGCGATGCGAGTAGAAGCTCGGTGGCGGCACCCGCAGCAGTGTTGCAA
>DASPJG010000571.1:0-4590 GCA_035628755.1 Pyrinomonadaceae bacterium | reverse complement strand
GCCGCCCCACCCGCGCAAGGTCTGGCCGTTGTAGTAGTGGCGCACGAGCGTCCACGGGCGCGAACTGTCGTAATAGCGTTTCGTCTCCCACGCGGCGATGAAGGTGTCCATCGCCACGTTCGCAACGGCGAAAAACAACTTCACGTCCTTGTCTATGTCGTGGCGGTCGCGCACCGACACGGCCTGCGCGAAACGCAGCCAGTGACCCGATTGGCCGGTGGAGCGGGGGCCGTCGCGCATAAACTCGACGATGGCCTTCTGTTCGAGCGTCAGGCTGGCGTTGAAGGCAATCACCTCGTCAACTTCCTTCTTCAACTGCTCCGAGCCGACCTTTGGCGGCGGCGGCGGGCGAAACTGCGCGCTGTGCTTGAGCGCGAACGGCTTGACGCGATACCAGTGGGGCGTGAGGAAGCCGGGCGTGGAGTGGCCGCCCTTGCCGTCTGCAAACTGGATGGGCTGCCAGCAGTCCGGGTCTTTGATCTTGTCCCAGGGGTTGATGGGTTTGTAGTAGGTGTAATCGGAGTAAGGCTTGCCGGACGAACCGGCTTCGTCGCCGAGTTGGTTCGCGCCGTCGTGATGGCGATAGGCGATGACGGCGGCGGCGGCCACGTTGCCGACGCCCTGCGGTTTCGAGAGATCGGTCGTGGCGTCGTCCGGGTCAAGTCCGTTCCGGCGCATCTGCTCGGCGAGCCACGCGGCGTCTTCGGAAAACACGTCGAGGAGCGCGCGATAGGTGGCGTAAGCGACGGCCTTCTCTTTGTTGGCGAGGGTGCGCTCCGGCGCGGGGCGGCGCAGCTTGTCGCCGAGGCGCGTGCCGACGGCCTTGTCGTCGTAGGCCGCCCACGCGTCGTACATAGAGGTCACGACGATGGCCAGCATGCGCGAGCCGACCGTGGGGCGCGGGGCGACGCGCTCGTGCTCGCGGGCGGTGGCTTCGAGAGCGATGTCGAGCCAGCGATAGGCAGCCGACCGGGCGTGCTCCGGTGTCGCAGGACGCGGCGCACTCTGCGAACTCTGCGGCGCGCGCTCGAACGACGGCGTGCCGTTTTGCCCTTCGGCGACCTTCGCGTCGGCGACGGGCAGAGAGGCGGCGAGAATGGCTGTGAAGATGATCGTTGCGAGAACAGCTTGACGGTATCGGGCGGGGGAAGGCATCGGGGTGCTTACTCCTCTTTCGAGAGATTAATCTGACGGCGTGCGGGCGCGGTGTCAGAGGTAAGTGATAGGCAGAACTTTGGCTGACGAAAGACCGGCGAGGCCGGGGGAACAAGGGACGACCAAAAAATAATACCCGCCGTGCGAACCTGTCAACCAACTCAGGCCGAGCCGCAATCGCCGCCGATGCTACGGGCGCAGGCGCACGCGCGCGCGGCGAAAAAAAAGTTTGCGCCGGACGATCAAGCCGGTGTTATTATCTGCACGCTTAGATAGCTTTGAGAAGTAGACGCTGCCGCAGCGTCAACCTTCAGCGGCGCAAGTCTCAACCGTTCACGGAATTTCGGCCAGCCCCGATTCCGTGCTCACATCCAACCAGTCTTTACTTAAGCCGCCTTCCCCGAACCTCTCTAGTCGGGGTTGAGCCGTTTGCCTCCATCGCCGGGAGAACTGTCCCGGTCTGCTACAACGAATGCCATGCCTCAACAGAGCGACAAGAAAGAAGAAATTTTGCAGTGGATGCACAAACTCGACATCTTCTCGGAACTCGTCACGCGCACCGAGAAGGGGGAGTACAAACATGAGCTTGATCTCGATGTCATCCTCTGCGGGCGCAACTACACGGGCGGGCGCGTCGGCCCTTACGTGCGCCTGCTCCGCTGCGAAGCGGGCGAACAACTCATCCGCGAGGGCGAATGGAGCATGCAGCGTCGCGCACGCATCGCGCAGCAGAACAGACCGGCAGGCAAGGACAACGAACGGACGGACGACGAGCGGGCGGACGAGAGCGAGCGCGAGTGGGACGGCAACAGCTTTTTCGTTCTCGCCGACGGGACGCTGCTGATCGAATTCAGTAACGGGAAGCGTTGGGAATGTTCCGAGCAGGGAACGACCGTGGGCGCGATGATGCTTCTCGAAGGCGACCCGGCAGACTACACGGCCTCCGTCCCCGAAGGCGCGAGCGCGACCGTGCTCGAATTCAAACGCCCGGCCATTCGCCTGCTCCGTAAATACCCGCAGTTCTCAAAAGCCTTCGATGAAGACTACCGCGATTACGCACTCGAAAGCGTCTTGCGCGATGTAAAGGCGAAAGCCGAGAACTCCCTGCGAGAACTCGCCGACGACGCCTACGCGTTTATGAAGCGGTGGAAAGAGATCGCCGGAGAGGCGCAGTTTGAGGTCTTTGATAATAACCACGTGCTGTTTCAACCGGGTCAGCCGATCACGCACATCTACATGGTGAAGAAAGGCTGGGTCGAGGTCGTGCCAGCCCCCGCTGGCGCGCGTGCGCCCGCCGGGAGCGCAGGCGAACCGGGCGTCCATTATCTCGGCGCGGGCAATTGCTTCGGGCTGGAAGCCGCGTCGAAGCCCGGCGCGACATGGGACGCGACGGCGACGCTGCGGGCGCGCACCGAGTTGCTGGCCGTGCCGCTCGAAGCCCTGAGCGGAAAGCCCGTGCTGGCTGACGCGGTGCGCCGCATCTTCTCCGACTTCTCCGAGGCCGATCAGGAGAAACTGCTGGAAGCCGAAACGAAGAAAGTGTCGGAGGCCAGACGACAGGAGATCACGTCCGGCCTCGTAGACGGCACGAACCTGCTCGTGATGGACATGGACTTGTGCGTGCGCTGCGGCAACTGCTCGATGGCCTGCCACAAGGTTCACGGCCAGTCGCGCCTGCTCCGGCGCGGCATCCAGATCGAACGCCCGCGCAGGCCGGACGCCGAAAGGTTGCGACACGTGCTCGCGCCCTCCGTCTGCCTCCACTGCCAAGACCCGGAGTGCCTGACCGGCTGCCCGACCGGCTCTATTGGTCGCTACCCCGCCGGGCAGATCGATATTAACCCGCAGACCTGCATCGGCTGCGGCGACTGCGCCACGCAGTGTCCCTACAACGCGATCTCGCTGGTCGTTAGAAAGGACGAAGAGCAAGAGGCGAAGAAGGAGAGCGACCGTGCGGAGAGAAAAAAGAAACTGTGGGACGCGCTCGACCGTGGCGGGAAGTTAAGCAGATCGTGGCGTCGGTTGAAGGCGTGGGGCGTTCTCTTGTGCCGGTGGGGCATTACGCCGGAGGAGGTGGCGGTCGAGCCGTCGCCCGCTTCGCTCGGCTCTGAGCCGCTGGTCGCCATCAAGTGCAACCTCTGTCACGGCACTCCGCTCAATCCCGGTCGTCCCGGGCAGCGCGCCGCCTATTCGTGCGAGGAGAATTGCCCGACCGGCGCGCTCGTGCGCGTCAACCCGCGCGAGTACTTCAGCGAGATCAGTCAGGTGATCGGCACGATCTACGTTGACCAGACACACGCCATCGGGCGCAACATACACAAGCGCGACCGGCCTGCGCTGCTCTGGCACGCGGGCGGCATCCTCGCCACGCTCGTCGCCGCAGGCCTGAGCGCATGGGCGGCCTATAACTACGGGCTGAACACGCCGCTGCCCGGCACGGTCTGGACGCTCCGCTGGCTCACGGGCTTCGTCGGCCTCGTCAGCATCGGCATCACGCTTCTCTATCTTCCGCGCAAGCAAATTTACCGCAGGCGCGCCGGGCCGCTGCGCTACTGGCTGCTGGCACACGTCTATTCCGGCGTCATCGGAGCCGTCCTCTTCCTCGTCCACGGCGGCGAGCGCACCGGCAGCCCGCTCACTTCCGCGCTGATGATCTCGTTCGATCTCGTCATCCTGTCGGGACTCTTCGGCTTCGCCTGCTACAAACTCGCGCCGCGCATCATGACGCGCATCGAGGGGCAGCCGTTGCTTATCGAAGACCTGAGCCATCGCCGCCTCGAACTGTATGAGGAACTCAGGAAATTCGACGCAGGCCACAGAGAGCTGCTGCCACAGATCGAAAAACACATTCGCAGACGCTTCTTCAAGCTGAGTTACCTGTGGCGGCAGTTCCTATGGCACGAGTCGCTGACCCAGTTGCAGGCGCGTGCGCGCGCGGACTTCGACCGGGAGGCGAGAGCGTCGAAGCTGGATCGGGCGATGCGTGCGCAACTGGTCAAAGCGGTCGAGATGGCGGTCATGCTGCGCCGCGTCGAGGCACTTATCTACCTGCACCGGCTGCTCAAGTTGTGGGTCGCGCCGCACGTCGCCTTCACCGTGCTGATGTTGGTGCTTCTGGCGGTACATATCGTGCAAGTCATCCTCTTCGCAGTTTATTAACTGCCCGCGCGGGCGGGCACGCGAGTTAAGCCATGAACGAACAGCGGGCAACCTTCATCCTGACCGGAGACCTCCCCGAAGGGGAGCGCAAGCTGTACGAGCAGCAGATCGTGATCGGCAGCCGCCCCGGATGTCATCTCCGGCTGGACGAGCACTTCACGATCTCCGGGGAGCACGCCGTCATCGAGTGGGACGGTGAAAACTTTTACCTCACCGACGCAGACCCCGCGAACGTTACCTTAGTCAATCACCGGGAGGCCGAATACGACGAGCCGG
>DASPJG010000570.1:0-2113 GCA_035628755.1 Pyrinomonadaceae bacterium | reverse complement strand
CGTCTTCGCCATCCTCGGCCTGCGCTCGCTCTACTTCCTGCTGGCGGGCGTGATCGAAAAGTTCCACTACCTGCGCATCGGACTGGCTGTCGTGCTGACCTACATCGGCGTCAAGATGCTCCTGCACGCCGTCCACGTCGTCATCCCGACGCCCATCTCGCTCGGCGTCGTCGCCCTCGTCCTGACGAGCGCGGTCGTCGCCTCGCTCATCTGGCCGCAAAAGGCCGAGACGAACGTCGAAGTTCAACTCCCCGCCGGTTTCAACTCGCCCTTCGACGACGACGAGGGACGCCTCGGATCAGACGAACCGCAAGCCTGAGCGCGGGCGGTAAAAGCAGAAACCACGGCCAAAAAACGGCAATTAACCGCCCCGCGCGTCGCCCCGGAAATGATGCTTGATGCGGCGCGCGCTACTGTGTTAAGTTGCTTGTGAGGCCGAATTGCAGATTCGCCCGCCCCGACAGAGCCCCACTCCAGAAGACTTGCAACGTTCAGGCCGCAAGCATCTGCTTTAACCATTAGCGTCAGGCAACTTCTCCTCGCCGGTTTCGCCCGAGTTCGACATCCGTCTGTTATGTCTACAAAATCCAGCCGCTTCGATCTCGAATGGTGGATCGTCTCGAAGCGCGTGATCTATTTGCTCGTCGTCCTGCTCGTCGTCGCCGTCGCGGCGAGCGGCATCGGCGTCTACTCATGGCTCTACGGCAGCCCGTTCAAAGGCGGCGCGACGGAGGCGCACGCCACGGCTGGCGCACGCTTCATCTCCTTTGACGGCGACGTGCGCGTCGTGCGCGCCCAGACCCGTGAATCGCTGCTCGCGCGCAGCGACACGCAACTCTACCCCGGCGACATCGTGCAGACGCAGGCCGACGGTCGCGCCCGTATCCAACTCGCCGACGGCTCGAACCTGATCGTGCGCCCGAACAGCGTCGTCACCATCCGCGACAACGCGAGTTCCGAGGGCGGGCAGCGCACGAACATCCGCGTCGCCGTCGCGCGCGGCCAGATCAACGTCCGCACCGAGCAACAACCCCAAGGCGGCAGCAACATCGTCGAGACGCCGCTCTCGAAGAACAATCTCGCCGGGCTGACGGGCGCGAGCTTCGACGTGCGCGAAGACAACTCCGAGGGCATCCGCGTCAGTTCGGGTCAACTCGAAACCGTGACGCGCGGCGGCGTCAAGACGACCGTGCAGGGCAACGAGTACATCGCGCTCAACCAGCAGGGCAACATCAAGAGCCGCGAGAGCCTGCTGGCGATGCCCCTGCTGCTTTCCCCGCGCGACCTCGAAAAAATCTCCGCCACCGACAAGGGCGCGGCCAGCGTGACGCTGCGCTGGGTGCGCCCGCCGACGGGCGCGCCGCGCCACTACCATGTCGAGGTCGCCACGTCTCCGTTTTTCGTCGCCGCCGGGAAAGTGACCGAGCGCGACCAGCTTGAGGCCACGCAGTTCAGCGTCAGCGACCTGCGCGGCGGCATCTACTTCTGGCGCGTGCGCGCCGTCGCCGCCTCCGGCCAGATCAGCGAATGGACTGAGCCGCAGAAGTTCACCGTCGTCGCCGCGAGGCAAGGCTCCGGGGAGCACATTACGGTCTCCGATGTCGGCTTCGAATTTATCGGTGGCAGCATCTACGTGGCGCGCGGGCGCACGCAACCGGGCAACACCGTCCGCATCAACGGGCGCGACACTCTGGCCGCCACCGACGGCTCGTTCCAACTTCAAATCTCCATGCCCAGAGACGCCCGCGAGATCATCATCGAGGCCGAAGACTCGCAGGGCATGCGCAAAGACACGCGCATCAGCTTCACGCCCAACGCGGGACAAAGATAATAAGGGGTCGAGGATGCGAGCTGAGGGATGAATAAGAAAAGCACAACCGGACAGATCATTCCTGTTCACCCTTCAGCCGTCAGTCCGTAGCTTATGCACATCATTCTGTTAAAAGTTGAGCACAAGCCACCGGCGCGCGCGCTGCTGGAGACGCTGCGCGCGGCTGGCCTGTGCGCCGAGGAATGGGCGGCGGTCGGGTCATGCGGCACGGATGTCGGCGGGGTCGCGGCGTCGCCGCTGGCGTTGATCTGCGAGGTGACCGAGGGCGCGAGCGTGGGAGAG
>DASPJG010000569.1:0-2232 GCA_035628755.1 Pyrinomonadaceae bacterium | reverse complement strand
TGCTGCTGCTGCTGGCCGTCCGTCATAAGCCGTAACGTTGGAGCCGCCTGTAGAGCGCGCTGCGGCTGAGGCCGAGGGCTTCCGCCGCCTGCCCGACGTTGCCGTCGCAGCGCGCCAGAGTTTTGCGAATCAGGAAACACTCTACCTCATCGAGGCTCATCTCTTCGAGTCCGCGTTCGGCCTCCGTCCCCACCTGCAAATTGAGATCGGCGGCCTCGACCACCGCGCCCTTCGCCATCAACACCGCGCGCTCCACGGCATGATCCAGCTCGCGCACGTTCCCCGGCCACTCGTAACGTAGCAGGGCTTTCATCGCGTCGTCCGAGAAGGTCGTCAAAAACTTTCGGTAGCGGCGCGCATAAATGTCTAGGAAGTGGCGCGCGAGGAGAGGGATGTCTTCAGGCCGTTCGCGCAGGGGCGGTAGGCGTATCTCGACGGTGTTCAGGCGAAACAGCAAGTCCTGCCGGAAACGTCCCTGCGCTACTTCCTCGCGCAAGTCGGCGTTCGTCGCCGAAAGTATGCGCACGTCCACGCGCCGCGTCTTCGACGAACCGACGCGCTCAAACTCGCCCGTCTCGACCACGCGCAGAAGTTTCGCCTGCTGCGCAACGGGCACGTTGGCGATCTCGTCCAGAAAGAGCGTGCCGCCATCGGCCAACTCGAAACGCCCGACGCGATCCGTCCGGGCATCCGTGAACGCGCCCTTGACGTGGCCGAACAACTCGCTCTCAAACGTGCCTTCGGAGAGCGCGCCGACGTTGACGGTGACCATCGTCTTCGCGGCGCGCGGCGAGACGGCGTGCAGCCTCCGCGCGACCACTTCCTTGCCCGTGCCGTTATCGCCCGTGATGAGGACGTTCGCGTCGGATGCGCCGACGCTCTCGATAATCTGGAGCACCGGGCGCATGCTCGCGGCGGTGGCGATCATGTGTTGCGGCGCGTGGCCGTCGCGCAACAACTTGTTCTCGGCTTCGAGCCGCTGCCCTTTGTGCAGCGCGTGACTGAGTTCGATCTGCGTGCGCAGGACGGAGAGCAGCCGCGCATTCTCCCACGGCTTCTGGATGAAGTCGCGCGCGCCGCGCCGCATCGCCTCGACCGCCACTTCGACGCTGCCCCACGCCGTCATCACGATGACGGGGAGCGTTGTGTCAATGGCCTGAATGCGCGAGAGCAGGTCGAGACCTTCCTGCCCGGAGGTGGTGTCGCGCGTGTAGTTGAGGTCTATCAGGAGCAGGTCGAACTCCGCCGACTTGATCGCGGCGAGCACGGCGGCGGGCGACGTGACGGCCTCGATCTGGTAGCCCTCGTTTTTCAACAGGAGGCGCAGGGCTTCGAGCACGTCGGGTTGATCGTCCGCGACGAGCACGCGGGGAATGGATGCATCGGGTGTCTTCATACGTTTAAGTGAGAAGCGTCAGACCGGGACGCTTTTCGCGCGCAGCATGTAATTCTAACATTCCACTTAAACGCAGCTTAAATTCCCCTGCGCGTCGGCAAGTTTATGGCGCGCTCAACTTCTTGATCAATTCGGCTGCCGCAGGCGCGTTCGCGTAGTTCGGCTCGACTTCGATGGCCTTCCGGTAAAACTCGACGGCGCGCGCTTTGTCTCCGGTGTTCATGTAGGTTTCGGCCAGACTGTCGTAAGTGTTGCCCGACTTCGGATAGGCCGCGACGTTGAGTTTGAAAACCTCAATCGCCTCTTTCATCTTCTTCTGCCCGACCAGATAATAGCCGAGGTTGTTGATAAAAACTTCCTGCACGAACGGCGAGTTTTGATCCTTCTTCCACGCGAGTTCAAAGGCGCGACTGAATTTTTCAACTCCCTGCTGGACGATCATCTCGCCCGCGCTCTTGGCCAGCAGGGTGTTCGTCGGGTCGTTGTAGTTCAGGTAATCCCACACCTTGTCCGAGCCTGCGATGAGACCGGCTTTCGTGATCTCGACCTGCTTGGCGTAAAACGCGGGCACGTCTTCGAGCAGGCGGCGCAGTTCGGCCTGATCCATCCAACGCCCGCGCGCCATCACGCCGAGCGGGCGGGAAACCGTGCCGATGTCTCGCAGGGGATTGCCGTCGAGCAGCAGCAGGTCTGCGCGTTTGCCCGCGGCGATTGTGCCGAACTCGCCCGCCTGCGTCAGAAACTCCGCCGGGTAGCGCGTG
The DNA here is from genome assembly GCA_035628755.1 of Pyrinomonadaceae bacterium. GTDB lineage: Bacteria > Acidobacteriota > Blastocatellia > Pyrinomonadales > Pyrinomonadaceae > JAIVJZ01. Next base: position 75 of record DASPJG010000569.1, on the reverse strand, counting down.
GCGGCGCGCAGGGCTTCAAAGGGCGTGAAGCCGATGTCGGTGAGGTGGCGCAGTTCCGCGTGCTCCGAAAATCCC